>CALIRS010000055.1 GCA_938042205.1 uncultured bacterium
CAAAACTTGAAATCATATCAAAAAGAAAAATTGCAGTTTGTACCCCTCCCATGATAAATGCTGCGGCTGATGCGATAAGGGAAAACAGAGAGGCGAACAGCATCAAATATTTGCTCTTTTCAAGTAGGACCCGCAATCTCCTACCACCATCCTTTAAGCTTAAATTTCCAATATCGCCTCTCCAAGATGCGATATCTTTTTAAAGTATTTCTGTGCTTCTTCCATAATATCATTGATTATCTGTTTGACAGGCTTAATATCATTTATAAGTGCGGCAGACTGTCCTGCCATAACTGAGCCCTGCTCCATATCACCTTCCTTAGCTGCTAAGCGTAATCTTCCAATAGCATATTCTTCCAATTCCAAGCGAGCATTTTGAAACTCCTCTCCTTCAAGAAGAATTATTTCTTTCTCTTTTTTTTGATACTCGCGAGTAAACTCATTTCTGATAACGCGACAGGGAAGATTAATACTTCTTCCCGTAACAATGGTATCTCTATCCCTTGCTTTGATAATTGCCTCCTTATAATTAGGATGAACCGTGCATTCCTCAGAAGCAATAAACCTGGTTCCTAACTGAACGCCACTAGCTCCAAGAGCAAGTGCGGCGACGAAACCCCTGCCGTCAGCAATACCTCCAGCAGCAATTACCGGTATAGAAACTAAACTTGAGACTAATGGTACAAGAACCATTGTTGAAAGATCACCAATGTGCCCTCCAGCCTCAGTACCTTCCGCGATAACCGCATCTGCACCATTTCTTTCTGCTCTCCTGGCTAAAGCTCCAGTAGGAACTACGGGTATTACTTTTATCTCATTATTACCCTGCTTCAGAAATTTAATTCTTGAAGCTGGATCGCCTGCTCCCATAGTGACTACGGAAACATTTTCCTCAAGAATAACTTCAAGTAGCCTGTCGACATCAGGATTGAGAAGAATTACATTAACCCCGAAAGGTTTTTTGGTCAATTCCCTGGCTTTTCTAATCTCGCTACGCAATATTTCTGGAGGCATATTCCCCGACCCGATTATCCCCAGACCACCTGCATTTGAAACGGCAGCTGCCAATTCAGCCGTGGAAACCCATGCCATTCCTCCCTGAATAATCGGATAGTCTATTTTTAAAATCTCACATAACCTGCCTGGATTGTTTTGCAATTTTTCCACCTCACAGAACAACTAAACGCAAAAATACTCAGAATCTTTCTTATACTTGCACTTCTCAAAGTTATAAATCTGTTATTTAAATTGTTTTTCAGCGAGTTATTATAACCAAAGAGTCAGACACTACATCTATTTTTGAAGAGATAAGGTTATTATGACTGAGAGTAGAATTTAAAAAAACTTCTACTTCAAATACTTTCCTTCCAGTTCCTTAACCAATCTTAAGAACTCCTCATGTTTCCCGTGACCTAAACGTTCTTCTTCTACTTTTTCAAATTCTCGAGCCATAATAATTTTTCTATCACTCGTAATTGCCTCTTCAGCCATAGGGTAAAGAATATTATCCTCCTTTTCGATGTGTTGACTCAAAAGCCCTATATAGCCTTCAGCGTTTTTACAAAATTCGTTAATTGAGCCGCTTTCTTCACCTTTTAATGCTGTGAGAGCTTCGGACATGCCCTTAACATAACTTCGACCGGTATCATGTTCATAAAGCATGACTCCGACAGGACCGCCCTGTGTTGGTATCCCGCTTTTTTCCATCTCAGTGAAAAGAATGTCTTCTTCTTTTCCATGATGACACTTATCAGCAAAGCTTCTTATAAACTCGATTATCTTTTTTATGTCTGTTAGTTCTACTTTTTCACCTGAGTTCAATCTTTTAGACACTTCTTTAAGAATTCTGAGCATTGTCTTAATAACTTTGTGTTCTTCTTTAAGCTGATCTGTTGGGTTAATTACTTGCTACCTCCTTTTAACCACCAGTCGGGCGCGAAGCGCCCGACTGGTGGGCGCCCTCATCAAATTATCTCTGCACCTACAACCTCTTTCATCTGGCGAATTGCAAAACGATTCATTTCATCATCTACAGAAGCTACTGAATCCTCCGGAATCACAACTTTATACCCTCTCTGATAGGCATCGCTTGCAGTGTACATCACACAGATATTAGTAAGCACTCCGGTAACCACTACTTTTTCAATGTTATTTTCTCTCAAAACTAGATCTAAATCTGTCCCGAAAAATCCCGAAAATCTTCTTTTTGGAATCACCATCTCATCAGGTAATGGCGTCAATTCATCGATTACCATGTTTCCCCAGGTACCTTTTACTGCATGTTTGCCCCAAACTTCAAATTCTTTATCATTTTTAGCATGTGTATCTGCAAGGTAAATCACAAGCCATCCATTCTTACGAGCTTCTTCAAGTCTCCTCTTTATTGCAGGAATAATCTCCTTTGCTTTGGGAACAGGAAGTGCTCCATTATCCTGAACAAAATCATTCAACATATCTACAACTAAAAATGCGACACTCATCTTGTTCCCTCCTTTCTTCACGCATAAAAGACTTTTCTGTCAAAATATGAATGTATTATTGCCAGAGCAAAAACTAGAACAATTGGAATAAGTTCCAGAATACTATTGTCAGCTTTTAAAGTAAGAAACTTCTGCAAAAAAGAAAAGGGCACTAACAAGGGATTTGTAATTTTATAAATTAGATCACCGCCTCCGCCTCCAAGAAAAGAAACTACTACCCGGAAAGCTAACATATTTTCAGCAAGTATTAGCAGACCATCTAAAATCTGCATTGAAAGTTGGGGTGGTTTTTTGCTCTCTTTTTCTGATTTTGAAATACTTTTCTCCTCTTCCGAACCATTTATTTCTTTATTCTCAACAGCATTTTCTTTTCTTAAATCTTCGCTATATCCTTTCTTTTTTTTCATAAATTGCTCCTTGGTCCAAAATTTATTAGTAAGTTTGTAATCTCAAATTATAAAATTTGTAAGGAATATTTTTAATCCTTTTTAAAGAGATGATTAAGATTATTATCAGAAAAGCAAATTTAAAAGATGCCCGCAAAATTCAGGAGCTCGTTAATCACTATGCACAGATGGGCTTGATGCTACCCAGGTCTTTAAATCAAATAATTGAAGACATCAGAGATTTTACGGTAGCTGAAATAGATGACGATATCATCGGCTGCGTAGCGCTCCACCTTTTCTGGGAAAATCTGGCTGAAATTCGCAGCCTTGCTGTAAAGGAAGATTATCAGCATCAGAAGGTCGGGACTAACCTAATAAGAAATGCTCTGGATGAAGCAGCTAAAATTGGTGTTGAGAGAGTTTTTGTGCTAACTTACCGTCCCGAATTATTTGAAAAATTAGGTTTTAAACCTATCCAGAAACAGGAACTCCCGCATAAGATATGGAAAGA
>CALIRS010000056.1 GCA_938042205.1 uncultured bacterium
GGTCTTGAATTGTGAATTTTTCAGGTCAAACTTTTAGTAAGAATGTTAACTTTTCATTTTTGCCATTATCTATGTATTATTTAGAATGTTATAATTCAAGGCTTATTTCTCATCCATCATGGAAGAGAGTGTATAGGAAGCAACTGAGGGATATATACCTGACCAACAGTATGCACGCCGAATGAAATACCTCCTGCAATAAAAGCTGCTTTAGGAGGCGTGATTTCTCCAAGCACTATTTGAAAAGCAAAATAGTTCTTCTTTATGAATGAAAGTAACTCCCCGGATTCACCCGGTTTTATAATGCTTTCAATAAAAGCAAGTCGAACAAGAAGTCCTACAAATTGGACAAGCCCAAAGATTTCATCACTTAAATGGATAAAAAAGCTGTCACTTTTTTTAGCGAACCTGATTTCATCCTTAACCTGAAGAGCTATGCTTTCTCCTGAAACTCCAATGAAGATTGCGAATAATTTCTTCTTCTTTAAATTAGAAATAAGTTCTTTCGCTCTATCTTCAGACGGAGCAGGTCCAACAACTGCTACCAGGCCTTTTACAGATTTTTCGTCTAAAAGCTGCTTAATCTCTTTAACAAATTCATCATCAATTTGAAAACGCATACGACTTTCTGGATATACTGCTTCCATTAATTCGGAAGCTAAAAGCGTTGCCATTCCTGCGTTTAAAGCATCTCCAAGGTAGGGTAACCGTAAAGTATCATGCGCTACCCTCTCAGGAAGAAGCTCATCTGCGTGCTTAAAAATAGCTCTTAAATCTGAGACTGTTTCAACCCTTCTTCCAGTAAGTCCTGAATAAATAGGAAAGGATTTTCCATCAATCCGGGAAATATCACCTTTGTCTGCTATATATTTATTTACCTCATACTGGCATTTCTTTACAACCGCCTGTGCACCCTCGATTGCGGTTTCGGCCAGAGCCTTAACTGGTTCCTCCACCATAAGAGTTCTCTCCTTTTTTCAACATCATGAACCTCTCTATCTTTTTCATGACCAATACCTAAAGCTTCGCGCTTGCTACGCAGACATTCAATAACTTTCTCAACTATTGCATCTTGGGAAGGCTCGAACTCAAGCTTCCCGCCAAGCTTTTCTTCAAGTTCGTTCTCAAGAAAGTGCGAGATTTCAGGGCTTGCATCTACCGGAGATCCAACACCGAAAATAGTATAAACCCCTGAAGCTGCAAAAAACGCACCGATAGAAAGGGATTTCTCACTCATCCATTCAGGACAAACACCGGCAACCGGAAGATCACTGATGTCATCACCAAGACCTCCGTCTGTAACCATCCGGGAAAGAAGCATAAGGATTCTTGAATTATCCACGCATGAGCCGACGTGTAGCACAGGCGGAATGCCCACAGATTTACATACCACTTTTAGAATCGGACCTGCTTCCTCCTTTGCCTCCGGAACCATCAGCCCCGATTTGGCACTAGCAAGAGCGCTGCAGCCAGTTTGAAAAACCAGCACGTTATTTCTTATCAATTCTCTCACAATGTAATTATGACCTTTATCATGTGAAACTCGTGGATTGTTACACCCTACCACCGCCGCCACTCCTGGAAGCCTACCGTCAATGATAGCCTCATTTAGTGGTCTGAGTGAGGCTAAGTAATTACCGCCCAGCATTCGTAGAATGTATTCATACGAAAAACCAGATACAAGCTGTGACTTTGTAAAAGAATTATCTTCTGTGTTAACTCTTCTAGTAAAGTTTTTGATAGCTAACTTAATAACTTCACGGGCTTTTTCAATAGCATTTTCAGGAGTAAATTCAATGTGAAGCGCATCGGAAATCTTTGCTTGAGGTGAAGTAGTAATTATCGTTGTATGGTAATGACTGGCTATATCCACAAGCGCTTCAAAAATACACTGCATATCAACGACCATTGCATCTACCAGACCGCTTACAATAACCATTTCCTGTTGAAGAAAGTTGCCAACTGCAGGTATTCCATATCGCATCAGGACTTCACTGGCAGTACAGCAAAGTCCTACCAGATTGATACTATTGGCACCCTTTGAACTGGCGTATTTCAGTAATTCCAGGTCTTTAGACATCCTTCGGAGAGCTTCGGCTACCAGTGGGTAGTGCCCATGTACCACAACATTAACGCTATCTTTTTTCAGCACTCCCATATTTGCTTCAGAGACTACTGGCTTAGGTGTTCCAAAAAGTACATCGGAAAGTTCGGTACTTATCATCGAGCTACCCCAGCCATCAGCAAGAGCAGTACGCATAGCCTGAAAAAGAATATTTCGATAATCCTGATCAGTTCCGATACCAGTCCTGCTTATTGTCTCTGATACTTCATAATCTACGCTCCGCGGCGTTATGCCTGCTTCCCTCCATAGTTTCTGACGTTTCTCAGGAGCTCTTCTAACAAAAATCAGCTCATCTCTTTTACTTGAAAACTGTTCAAGAAAAACGTCTGCTACTTTTTCAGCCAGAACGTTTATCGATTCTTTCCCGTCAAAACCAAATTCTCTGGCAAGCATTTTCAACTTTTGAACATCCCTTATCTCAAATCCTCTGACTTCTCCTGTAGCTATGGCTTTCAATAAGAAAGCGAGATCTCTGGCAATTGCAGCATGCGCGGCTGTTCCAGCCGCAATTGATCTTGCCAGATTTCTTGAAGCAACCGTCGGAAGAGTGGCACCACAAATGCCCTTTTCTTTCCCTTCTTTTTCTGATAAACGACAGGGCCCCATAAAGCAGGTGCTGCAGCAAGCTCCAGATCGACCAATCGGACACGGAAGCATGGTCTCTACTCTATCAAATGAGGTGGTAACACCGTCTTCCCTTGCTTTTCTTAGCAGTTTTGTAATAGAAAGGTCAACGCTTTTATTTTGAATGTCTTTCATCATTACACTCCGAAGACTAAAAGAAAATGTTATCTTTGAGAAGAAGCAACACCATAGGTAGCATCATATCGATAGTAAGCAGCACAGGCACCTTCACTTGATACCATACAGGGTCCTATAGGATTTTCGGGATTACAAACTTTGCCAAAAAGCTTACACTCGTAAGGGAATTTAACGCCTCGAAGGACTTCGCCACATGAACAGCCTCTCGGCTCTATCGGTGGTTTTAACTCAAGGCTAAATACTTTCTCAGCGTCAAACCGAGAATATTTCTCGCGCAATTTAAGTCCTGTGTTCGGTATGACACCAATGCCACGCCAGTCAGAATCACATGGTTCAAATACTTCTTCCATTACCTTAATAGCGCTCGGGTTACCTTCCGGATGAACAACTCGTCTGTATTGAATTTCAATCTTTGGCTCATTTCTTTCTATCTGTTCAATGAGCATCAGTATCCCCTGCAATATATCAACTGGTTCAAAACCTGTAATTACCCCGGGCATTCCATAATCATCTGCTAAAAATTCATAGGGTTTCAAGCCAATTACAGAACTTACATGCCCCGGTAGAATATAGCCATGGATATCAATTTCTCCTAAATCAATCAATGCTTTCAAAACCAGAGGCACTGTTTTATGAAGGCAGAGGATAAAAAAGTTAGATATGTTTTCTTTCTCAGCCATAATAATGGTCATAGCAATTGTAGGTGCAGTAGTCTCAAAACCAACAGCATGAAAAACTACCTTCTTATCTGGATTTTGCTGCGCAATTTTAAGTGCGTCTAAAGGGGAATAAACTACGCGGATGTCTCTTCCTTTTGCCTTTTCCTGAGCGAAACTGGAGTACGAACCAGGTACTTTTATCATATCCCCAAAGGTAGTCATGATAACGTCAGGCTGCCCAGCGATAGCTATTGCCTTATCAGTATCGCGGTTTGCGGTCACACAAACAGGACATCCTGGTCCAGAAAGCAAAGTAATCGTCTCAGGAAGCGCATGACGAAGGCCGCTTCTCGAAATAGCTACTGTGTGAGTCCCACAAACCTCCATTAAATTTACAGGCATCGTTGATGCGGCCTCAATCTTCTCTATAAGTTTTTTGAGAGCAGAAGATTTCCTGAATTCAGATATATATTTCATTCTTCACCTTCGATTTCTTGAATGAGCAATCCAAATTTTAAATAGTTTATCCTATGAACACATATGTTTTCCATAGCATAAATAACAAATATCTCATAAAACTTTCTTCATATGACATGAAATCACAGTTTGAACTAATCTACATTTAAAAGTCGCTGCAAAACGGAAAGGATTTATTCTGACAAAGCTTACATATTTGCACCCTCACATATGAATTCACCAGCAAATAAAATTCGTAATTCATTTTCGCAATGACCTAAGCTCAGAAAAAACCAGTATCGGTAATAAATTTAAAAGATTATGTTGAAAATTCTTCTTGACATGATTTATATAGAAAGTATCATATGCTCATAATTGCATATATGAATATTATCTAAATTACCAAAAACTATTCAAATAATTAAACATAAGGTGGCTATAAACATAGAGAAAAAAGAAAAAATAAAGCGAGTTGTAAAAGAACAATATGCTAGAATCGCCAAACAGGATGGTTCCTGCTGTGGTCCCCTGCAATCGTGTTGCGGAAATGGTGATATTGTGCAGCAGATTAGCAGAAAAATTGGATATACAGAAAAAGAACTCGAAGCAGTCCCCGAAGGAGCAAATTTAGGTCTTGGATGTGGAAATCCAGTCGCTCTTGCGTCCCTGAAAGAAAACGAAGTTGTGCTTGATCTCGGTTCAGGAGCAGGTTTCGACTGTTTCCTTGCTGCCCAAAAGGTTGGCAAAGGAGGGAAAGTTATCGGTGTTGATATGACACCTGAGATGATTGAAAAAGCACGAGAAAACGCCAGTAAAGGAAGATATGAAAATGTAGAGTTCAGGCTTGGAGAAATTGAGAATCTGCCTGTTGACGACAATTATGTAGATGTAGTCATCTCAAATTGCGTCATTAACCTTTCACCAGACAAAAGAAGGGTCTTTATTGAAGCATTCAGAGTATTGAAACCAGGCGGAAGGTTGATGATATCCGACACAGTATTATTGAGGAATCTCCCTGATTTCATAAAGAACTCAATTGAGGCTTATATTGGTTGTCTTTCTGGTGCATTGATGAAAGATGAATACATAAAAGTCATAAAAAAGTCAGGATTTGAGAATGTTAGAGTAATTGATGAAACTCATTTTCCTATCGAGTGTATGAATAATGATCCAACCGCAATACCGATTTTGGAGAATCTAAAAATACCGCTCGCCAAGGTAAAGGAGATAGCAAACGCGGTTGTGAGCATAAAAATTTCAGGGGCTAAGCCAGATGAAACGTTCTAAGGTAAGAGCTTCGAGCAACTTTTCCGTCACCAACGCTTTTTTCAGTGATAGCGCGGTCATACAACAGCAGACATCCGGTTCTGGCTTACCCGTCTGCGTGCAATGCCCAGAGAGGTACCCTTATCCAGATGCGCGGCTTAGCATCTTACCTTGTATATACGCAGGAGTAAAGCTTTAATATGGACAAGTATATTGATATTTTTAAGGGCTTATCAGACGAAACTCGCTTGAAGATTGTATGGCTTTTAATTAAAGCACGATCTTCTCTTTGCGTCTGCGAAATTATGGATTCACTAGCAGAAAGCCAATACAACGTCTCCAGGCATCTTAAGGTGCTTAAAAACTCAAATCTTGTTAAAGAAAATAGAGAAGGAAGATGGGTTTACTATTCTCTATCTTCTCCGGAAAGTGAATTTTTAAAACTCGTTTATGAGGCGATATCAGCTATTCCCGAAGAGTTTTTTTATCCTTATAGCCTGAGACTAAACTTAAGGCTTTCCCTTAGAAAAAAAGGTAAATGTATTGTTGGTATAGAAAGTGAAGAGTGGCAAAAAATCTTAATCAATATAAGGAGGGAAAATAATGTTCAGAAAACCAAATAAAAAGGAGTGGATATATCTTATTTTGGTCGCGATCTTTTATGCTACCGGAGTCATCTATGCTTATACTCATAACCTCTCACTGGAATCTCTTTTTAAATATGGGCTCCTTCAACCTAAAGGTGTGATCGGAGAAGCAAAGAGATTAACCGAGATTGAAACGCCCATTTCCTGGAATATTCCTCAAGTCCTATGGTATATCTATATAAAAGGATCGGCTGTTCTTGTTGAGTTATTTCAATACTGGGTAATAGGAATGCTTATTGCAGGAGCTTTAGTTGTTTTCGTTCCCTGGGAAAAGGTCAGGAAAAAGATGGGTGCCGGAGGTTTCGGAAGCAACTTGATAGCAGCTACAGCTGGAGCAATCATTCCTATCTGCTCTTGTGGTATCGTTCCTGTTCTTGCAGGAATGGTAGAAGCTGGTATCCCCCTGGGACCTACGATGTCATTTCTTATCGGAGCCCCTATGCTTAATATCCCTGCTGTCTTCATCACAGCAG
>CALIRS010000057.1 GCA_938042205.1 uncultured bacterium
GGCTTCTCGCTGATCAACTTTCAGGACATCCATCTATTGATATTTCAGAAGTTGATAAGTTGATATCCGATGTCGTTCAAAAAGAAAGCTCTTCCTTCAGAGAGGCTTGCTTTATCTACCCCGAAACAAGTGCGAATGTGCAGGGTTTTGTCCGTTCCCGAGTTTCAATTCCAGGTATTTATCTGTTTTCAGATACAGGCGCTGGGACAGTAGACCAAAGTATTTTTATTTTCTTGAGAACCGACCACGGAGAACATCTGACTTATCTTTATGGAAGTGTAATACCACTTGGATCGAGTTTGATCGAACGTCAGGCAGCATTGGCCTCTGGAAAAGTGGACTGGTCGGAGTTGGAGGCCTGGAAAAAGAAAAAGGAAGCTGGCGAGAATCATCCGATGTTAACACAAGCGAAGAAAAAGATTTATGAAGAATTGACTCGACGTACAGAAAGTACACTTGTTGGAGCAAAGAAGAAACTTATAGTCAAAGAGCAGTTAAATGAAATTAGGGTAATCTTTGGAGGAGGAGGGCATTGTGAGTATCCTTACGAGAAGGCGGTTTTACGCCCATTTTCTGGTGGGCTATTTCGGCGCGATATCTCGCCTGATGTGGTTGGAATGCCGCTCCCCCATGATCTTGAATTGGAGGCAGGACAGATAAGGTGGATGCGTCGACTTTCCGTTGCATATGGACTATCTTTTGAAAGGAGCGAACTATCAACCTTCACTTTACCGGTGGACGTTGAAACACCGAATCCTGAAGAAATTTGGAAACCTCACCGGAGAATTGAAGATGCTCCGGGAAAGGAAGTGTGCTAATAATTGGGCTATTTAGATATCAATTAAAGGCTCAGTGGAAAATAAATATCGATGGAAAATTGTATATGATTCAAGTAGTAAACGAATTTGAAAATCTGGAGTAACCCTTTAAAGAAGAAAATTTAAAAATTTTTAAAAATTTTGGGTAATCCATAAAAAAGTTGGCTATTACGGCAAAAAAGGACGGTTCAATTTTTATTAAGAATTAGCTCATGATTTCCCTGGCGAAACCTTAAGGGTGCTGAAAGAGAAACAGATCCGCCAATTCGGCGAAAACCGCACACGCCACCTTATTTTAGAGGCATGGGGCAAATTGACTGGAGGATAGTTTCGGAAATTATGGGAAATACTAAACAATCATTTTCAGCGGATAGACCAATAACATCGTGTTCTGAAGATCTTCTTGGAAGATCTGGTTTTGCCAAATCAATTGCCGCGGCCATTAGAGGATGGGCAGGTAACGACAGCCTTGTAATTGCGCTGTATGGCTCATGGGGAAGTGGCAAGACGTCAATTAAGAATATGGCTGTTGAAACCCTTCGTAGTTCCGAGGAGACCTGCCCTTTGATCGTGGAGTTCAATCCCTGGCAGTGGGCAGGACAAGAACAACTTGCTGGTGCCTTCTTTCAACAAATTGGTCTTGTCCTTGGGAAAGACACAAGCAAAGAGGGTAAAAGAAGGACAGCAAAGTGGCGGGCGTATGCAGCTTATCTTAAAGCGGGTTCATTTTTCGCTCACGGCCTCAGGAATACAATTTTTTGGATTCTGTTAATGATCGGATTCGTCGGATTAGGTGGCCTATTCAGTCAACTTCCTTGGATTAAAACAAGCCTAGCGATTATCGTTATTATTTCATTTGCCCTATCAGTGTTACTCAGGTGGGGCGGAAAATTCTCTGAACAGATTGCAGATATTCTCTCTGCCACATCAGAGGCACGCCGCCAAAGTTTACCAGAAATCAAAAAAGACCTCACCGAAGTTCTCCAAAAGCTAAAAAAACCAGTTCTCGTTATATTGGATGACGTAGACCGTCTCTCTGCTGAGGAAACTAAGCTATTATTTCAATTGATAAAAGCTAACGCAGACTTCCCTAACCTAATCTATATGCTCCTTTTCCAGCGAGATGTTGTTGAAAAGAGCCTGGAAAACATCACTGGATTCAGCGGTAGAGAATTCTTAGAAAAAATTGTACAAGTAGGCTTTGATATTCCCCAGATCGAGAGAAGTAGACTTGAAAAGGTCCTTTTCTCCGGCCTTGATAGACTGTTAGAACAAGATAGCAAAATCTTCCAACGCTTTAATCAACAATATTGGGGCAATATTTTCATTGCCGGTCTTCGCCCTTATTTTGTGACACTTCGCGACGTTAAGCGCTTTCTTTCAACCTTATCGTTTCATATCTCCTTATTTAGGAGTAACGGGAGCTTTGAAGTTAATCCAATAGACCTAATTGCCCTTGAGGTACTAAGAACTTTTGAACCAAGGGTCTATCGAAAACTTTATGAAGCAAAGGAAGTAGTGACAGAACGTAGAGACAGTATAAGAGCGGGGAAAGAAGAAGAAAGAAAACGGGCAGTTGAATTGATAGTAGAGCAGGCTGACGAAACTGACCGTCCAAAAGTTCGTGAGATTATAAAACAACTTTTTCCGCATACCGAGTGGATCTTTGGAGGATTCGCATACGGTTCGGGTCATGAGGAATGTCAAGGAAGAATGGTTTCGTGATCTAAGGGTGTGCCATCCGGGTGTTTTTGATCGATATTTCCATTTTGCTATTCCTGAAAGAGATATCTCCCAGGCAGATTTGGATATAATTTTGTCCCTTGTTGGCAATCGA
>CALIRS010000058.1 GCA_938042205.1 uncultured bacterium
TTTCAAAGTTATTAATATCAATTATAAGGTAGCCAGTTGATTTCAACTCCTCAATAAGCGATTCGAAAGCTTTATTTTTTTCGAGCTTTTTTTTGAATTTTCCTGGAAGCTCGATGACTGCAGTTGTTTCGTAATCTACAACCCGGGCATTAAAAAAACCTGATGACATTAGAATTTTTTCTGCAGCTTTTACTCTTTCGATTTTCTGCCGTGTGATTTTGTATCCATAGGGAATTCTTGATATGAAGCAGGAAAAGGCAGGTTTATAAGCATTTGGAAGTCCGAGTTTCTGCGCTAATTCACGGACACTTTTCTTATCAAATCCACAATCTGCGAGAGGAGTAACCACTGAGTACTCAGACTGAGCTTTTCTGGCAGGTCTTTCTACCTGAATATCTTCAACAATGCTTCCATCCGCTATATATTTAATTCCAAAGCTATCTGCGATTAAACGTAAACTTCTATACATATTTCGTTTGCATTGAAGGCATCGATCTTCTCTATTTTTTACAAATTCTTCGTCGTTCAGGAGGTTAAATTCTTCAATTACATGTTTTATCCTTATGGATTTACAAAAATTTTTAGCATCTTCAATATCTTCTTTGCCGATACCTGGCGTCTGGAAGGTTACCGCAACAACTTTATCGTTGGGAAGGACCATTGAGGCAACTTTGGTCAGAAGCGTGGAATCCACACCGGAGGAAAGTGCAATAGCGTTGGAAGATAAGTCTTTAAGATATGCTTTAAGAGTTTCAAATTTTGAATCCAATTTTTTTACCTGCTCATAATCCAAATTGTAAAAGGCTGGTTAAGTTCAGCAAGAATTAATTAATATCTCGAAATAAAGCAGTTTGATAAGATTATACACCTTAAGGTTCAACTCTTCGGTGTTGTGGTATGAAAGATAAAAAAGAGAAAGGACGCGGCAAATTTAATAGCGTATTTCTTGAAGAGACTGAAGTCAGTGCCCCAAGTGCCTCTCTTGCTAATAGACTGTTAGTTGGTACGAGAAGAACATTTACTTCTCTTCAATATGAAAATTTTCTATACCTCTGGGTGGGGGGCTGGTTTTCTAATGTGGGCACATGGATACAGTCAGTAGCACTTAACTGGCTTGTATGGGAAATTAGCAGGTCGTCAGTGAGCCTCGGTATCGTTCAATTTGCGAATACAATACCTGTATTTCTTCTTGCTTTTTATGCCGGGGTGATTGCTGATCGGATAAGTCGCAAGAAATTGATTTACTGGTCAAACTTATTTTCCATGCTATTTGCTTTTATGTTAGGTTTTCTTGTTGGAACCAATCTTATATCTATGTATTCAATTATTGTTCTTTCACTGTTTTCAGGGGTAGCTTTTGCGTTTGCTTTTCCTTCCTGGCAATCAATAATTTCTGAGCTTATCCCTAAAAAAGACTTAATGAATGCAATAGCTTTGAATTCGGTGCAGTTTCATGCTGCAAGGCTCCTTGGTCCTTCGATTGCCGGATTTATTGTTGCCCATATGGGTATGAATTGGGCTTTTTACCTGAATGCTATGAGCTTTCTTTCAGTTCTCATTGCTTTATCAATGGTAAGCTATACACCTGATTATGAAAATCGATCAGCAGGCAATTCGTTTTCTGAAATTGTTGAAGGATTTAAATACGCCTGGGAGAAAAAGCAGGTTTTCAAGTATCTTATGGCAGTAGGGGCAATATCGGTTTTCGGGCTAGCTTTCTATATAGTTCTCGTTCCAATTTTTGCAGGGAAAATATTAAATGTTGGGGTAAAGGGGTACGGGTTCTTGCTCGGCGCGAACGGTTTTGGAGCGCTTGTAGGTTCTCTGACCGTTGCCTGGTTGTCAGGGAAAAAGGCCCCTCAGCAGATTGTTAGAGTATCGATTCCAGCGTTTGGTCTTTCATTACTGTACTTTGCTTTTTCCAGAAATTACTATCTTTCCTTAACACTTATGTTCGTTGCAGGTTTCTTCTTTTTAATGACCAATTCCACCTTAAATACCGGTGTTCAAGCGGCGGTGGATAATCGTTTTCGAGGCAGGATTATGAGCATCTTTTTCTGGATGTTTATGGGGACTTCTCCTTTTGGTTCGTTAATGGCCGGATATCTTGGGAAGATTTTCGGAATAAAAGGAGCAACCGCGTTCGGTGCGGCGATAATTGTTTTGCTTGGGATAGCCATAAACTTTCAACTCATGAAAGGAAGAATCAAGAAAAAGTAACTTTCGTCTGGTAAAATTGTCAGGACTTTTTGAAGCCAAACTATAAACAAGATACACCAGTTTTATCTTTTGAATAACGAAAGGATGTTGGTAATGTCAGTAATAGAAATTGCAGTGCCTCTGTTTCAGGGGGGAATGGCGGTCAGAGTTTCTATGGCTCCGCTTGTTTCTGCCGTTAGCCGTGCAGGAGGCCTTGGGATTCTTGGTGGTTCAGGTCTTGACAGAGAAGAACTTCGCAAAGAGATCCGAAAAGTAAAGAGTGAGGTAGGCAAACTTCCATTTGCAGTAAACATCATGGCGGCTTTAAGTCGCTTTTCTGAGCTTGTAAGAGTTTGTGTAGAAGAAAAAGTGCCTGCTATTGTTGTAGGTGCCGGTTTTTCAAGGGAAGTTTTTGAGGTAAAAAAAATTGGGATAAAGGTTTTCCCTATCGTTTCTTCTCTCAAAGCAGCACTTCTTTCGGAAAAGCTCGGTGCTGATGCCATTATTTTAGAGTCAGGAAGAGCAGGGGGACATCTGGGAACTCTAAAACCTCTTCAAGAAATTGCCGCAGAAGTGATTTCAAAAACCAGGGTCCCTGTAGTGGTTGCTGGAGGTGTTGAGACTCCAGATGAAGCTAGGAGTTACATCGAAAGAGGTGCTCACGGAGTTCAGATCGGTACGAGATTTTCATTATCAGAAGAATCAGGTTGGCCAGCCAACATAAAAGAATTCCTTATTAATGTTAAAAAAAGTGATGTGGTAGTCATAGAAAGCCCTGCGGGTCTTCCTGCAAGAGCTGTTATGAACCCTTTTCTTGAAAAAGTTTTGAATGGCGTAAAGCCTGAACCAAGAATTGTCATGAAATGTATCCAATGTCTGAGAAAGTGTAGCAAAAGGTTTTGTCTTCTGGATTCCTTGATTTGTGCTCAGAAAGGAGATCTCGAAAATGGTCTTTTCTTTTCAGGAGACCAGCTGTCAGGCATCAAGGCAATTTCAAGAACAAAAGATATAATTGATGAATATTCAAAAGTTTTAAAAAGGGATCTCATAATTTCGGAGACTGTTACCAGCAGGGGATAGGAAAAGAAGAATATGCTTTCTTCTTTGATTTCGTTCATTACGGCAACTAATTCAGTGACCCTTTTATATGTCCTGACTGCGATGCTCGCTTATCTTGAATGTGCGGCCTTTGTAGGGCTTATAATGCCTGGTGAAAGTTTTGTATCACTTGCCGGTTTTCTTGCCTCTCAGGGATTTTTAAAGCTAAAGATTCTCTTTCCATTGGTAATAATATCGGCGGTTTTAGGGGACATCACGGGATACTTCATTGGACGAAAATTAGGTGAACCATTTTTAACAACCTCCCACCGCTTTCTGAGAATTCCAGAAAGCCTGGTAAACTCTGCAAGGATGTTTTTTAACCGGCATGGTGGAAAAACTATGTTGATTGCCAGGTTTATTGGTTTCTTACGTTCGATAGCGCCATTCCTTGCTGGAGCCTCGAAAGCTAATTTTTTAGAGTTTCTAATCTATGACATTATTGGTGCGGGATTATGGGGTACTACTTTTTTGCTTCTCGGATATTTCCTGGGTGAGAGCTACAAAATAGTAGAAAAGTATATTAGCCGGGGTGGATTATTTTTAATACTTTTGGTTGCTGGGGTGTGGGCTTGCGTCACATTAATCAGGCGCTATCGTGTAAGTTTTGAAGCATTGAAATTTTTGGTAAGAAAGGAATTAATTTTCTTAGCCTGGTTTCTTTCTTCAGCTACGCTTCTTTATCTTCTGGCGGTTGATGTTAAGGAGCATAAGACAGTCGATATTGACATCTTTGTTTTGAATTTCGTTCACGGTTTTTCAAACCCTTTTCTGGATAGGGCAATGTCAGCAATTACACTTATGGGTTCTTTGTACTTTATAGTGCCGCTTGTTTTAATTACAGGAGTCATTCTTTACAAAAAGAAGAAAAAACTGGACGCAATTCTTTTTTCAGGTGCAGTCATTTCTACTATAGCGCTTGGGTATATTTTAAACTTCCTTTTTCATCGTGACAGACCACAATTATTTGCTGACACGAAAAATTTTATAACTTATAGTTTTCCCAGCGGACATGTGGTTGCTTCTTCAATTACTTTTTGGTTTATAGCCTGGATAGTTTTGAGAGAAGCTACAGGTTATCGTAAATGGTTTTCTATAATAATAGCGATAATTCCGTTGCTTGTTGGGTTATCAAGGTTATACCTTGGTGTTCACTGGCCAACGGATATTGTGGGCGGGCATGTTTTATCACTGGCAATGCTTGCCCCCTGGATATATTTCTACGAGGCAAGGAGGGGAGAGGAAAATGGAGAATAGAAAAGAAATAAAGTATGAAAATTGCTTGCTTGTGCTAAAGCAGGGAGATATTACCAAAGAGACCGTGGACGCTATCGTTAATGCTGCGAACTCCCGGCTTGCAGGTGGCGGGGGTGTTGATGGTGCTATTAGAAGAGCTGGAGGTCAGGTTATCGCTGAAGAATGCAAAGAGATTATCAAGAAGATCGGGAGGCTGGAAACCGGCGAGGCAGTCGCAACTTCAGCTGGAAACTTAAATGCAAAATATGTAATTCACACTGTAGGACCAATCTGGAATGGCGGGAAAAGTGGAGAACCTGAAAAACTTTACAATGCTTATTTTAATAGTTTAAAAGTGGCGA
>CALIRS010000059.1 GCA_938042205.1 uncultured bacterium
AGGAAATTTGGATTATATCTACCTGAGTAAACTGTACGCCATGATTTTCCAGTATAAATCATGAAATTGAAAGGTCTTGTAATGGCAGTGGCAAATCCCTCTATCCAATCAGGAAGATTTAGCGAAGGTCCAAAATAATTAATGAAAAAGAGAACTAAAAAGAGTACCAGCAATAAAAAGAATCCAGCTTTTGCAATGAAAAAAATAAGTTTTACGAGTTTCCTTAATGTTTTCATTCCTCACTTCTTACCTTAATAAATAAAAGCTTGAACTTAAACTCCCGATAGCTGCTTTAAACGTCTTTCCAATGTTAGCAGATTTAAAACGTCTTCTCGATTGTAATCAAGAAGTAATCTTAAGGCTCTTTCATCGCCAAGGCGAACATACCTTTCCCAGAGCCTCATGGCATCATAGCCATCAATACCAGCTGTCTCGCGATAGATGCCAAGCTGTCTTTCTACTGCCTTAAGACCACCATATAACTCATTTCTCCAGCATTCATACACCAGGTCAATCGATTTAAAATACTTTATCAGACTTAGATTGAGTTCTGCCTCAATCACCTTAAAGTCAAAACGTTCCCCATTGTATGTAATCAAAAACTTTGCCCCTTCAAGAAATGATAGTATTTCAAGACTGTTAATGTGTTTTCCGCACAACTGCAATATTCCTATTTCAGGACGGTATATCCCGACAACCGTCAACTTGCGGTTAAAAGAAGTTTCAATATCAAGGTATGCTTTCAGATATTCTCCATTATTCATTATGCCCAAATTTTAACTCTTACCTGTGACGTTTTCTGACACAATAATTTTTTAAAAAATATTTTTTTCTTGACTCTTCGCTGAAAAGCATGTTTGCTTACAAAAATTATTAAAGCAGTTCAAAGGGTATTGACATGGATATAGTGCTTTTCTACTATCAATATAGTCCCGAGAAGCCCTAAGAGGGTATCTCGAAAACAAGAGTACCAGTAGCGGCCTTGTGGGACCAATGCGAAAGCCTGAGCCGCGAGGCAAAGGCAAAGTAGCATAGGAATCGCAGGCACGAAATGGGAAACTTGCAAGTAGAGAAAACCTCAAAAAAGGTTCCTCGGGACCCCCTTTTTTGTGCCTTACTTTTTGATACCTAACCAGATGAACTTACCAATTCGATAAAATATATAAATGAGAACGATTGGCACGATGTATGCTAACAATTTGAAAACAATTTCAAGAACCTGTACCAATTGTTCTACAAAAATTCTTATCAATCGTTTCCAATCGAACTTGACACCCGGAGACACAAGTCCTGCCGGTTTTCTAATTGTTAAAATGATACTGGCATAAGTAACCCTGCCTTCCATTTCTTTCAATTCGCTCTCATTAATGTCAATTTCTGACCTAACCCTTGAGAGCTCTTTTTCTATCTCAAGAACTTCTTTAACAGTATCTGCTTTCTTATAAAGTTCCTGAAGGCGATTCGCTTGAGCCTTAAGATTTTCCAGCTTTATCTTAAGCTCAGTAATTGATTTGGTAACATCAGTAACTGACCTGTTGAAAGTCTTAACTTCACCTATCTTCTTAATCTCCTGGACTGCTTTTTCCGCTCTGTCAGCAGGAACCCTCAATTCAAGATAGGCTTCGTAGATTATATTAGCTACAGATCCCTGACTTTTCTCCATGACTACTCCTGATTGAGGCTCAGAGCTATAATTTTCTACCTTTGTATATCCACCATATTTTTCAGCCACGTCTTTTGCTTTATTAGAAGATTTCTCGACATTTTCAGACTCAATTGTCAGGTTGAACTCTTTAACCAGAAGAAGTGTTTCTGTTTCTCTCACGAGCTTCTCGGTAGTTACTGCAGGCTCTCTTCCTTTTTCAATACCTACTTCTCCTGTCTCCAGGCGTTCTTTAGTAAAAACAGCACATCCTGCTACTGCAAGAAATAAAATGAGTATCAGGATCAGCAAACTGATAAATATTTTCCTCACAAAATTTCTCCCCTTTCATAATTATTCAGCATCCTTCCGATTTCCTCACGAGCAAGATTTTTAAGGTCTTCAGGCTCTAAAATAGTCATACTTTCAGCATACGGAAAAACGTAATCTGTAAGAATCCAGTTTAAATTTATAGCATTTATAGAAGCTATGATAGTATTTTTATCCAGCCAGCAAACATTTTCTTCAGGAAGAATCTCGCTCATCAACCTGGCAGCTTCTCCCCAGAATTTAAGTTTCACTTTCCAGGTGACCTTGCTTTTCCAGACAGGACTGATGGGCTCAACGAAAGCTTCCCTAAGAAGCTTTCTCGTAACCTCAAACCTCTCATCGGTTGGCTTAACTTCTACAATTCTTTCAAGAATAAATGACTTAACACGCCCGTTCCGATGATCCCTTGCCTGCAGGTACCACTTATTCCCGGCATATAAAACTCTTAACGGATCAATTTTTCTCTCAGTAAACTCTCGCTTTCCATGCGAAACATACCGGATGTTAATTGTTTTCTGCTTCTCAATCGAGTCTTTTATAATGCGCAGCGCTTCATCTTCAACTGAGGGCTCTAATTTGAGATTAACTCTTCTAATAATTTCTTTTACGGCTTTATGAAGATCTTCAGGTAGAACTTTTTCGGTTTTCTCAATAGCTTTTTCTAAAGATGAACTCGTACCAAGTGGTGTCTTTTTAAAAATTTCTGCAGCTATCAGAAGGGCTATCGCTTCCCGCTCTGTAAACTGAACTGGTTTTTTAAAATCATCAGCAAAAGAAATTGAAACCTTCTTGCCAGTAATATCAACAGTAAATGTTTCATACGGAGTATAATCGGGCAATCCACAAAAATTAATTATTTTAAGCACTCTTTTTAGTTCTTTATGTTCGTAACCAAGCTTTTCGCACAACTCATCAATTGTTGCTTCCTTACGGGCATTCAGATAATTCAACAGCAAAAGCATTTTTTGAATATTATTGATCCGACTTTTCACTTCCGCCAAGCAACCCTTTCAGCTTTTCAATTCTTTCAACAACCTGTTTCTTTATCCAATCAGGCTCCACCACTGTAGCATCTGCCCCATATTTTAAAAGATTGCGTATGAAACCTTTTGTTGAAGATACCTCAATTTCGAGTAAGGTACCATTATTTCTTTTTTCAATAATCTTCGCCCCCTGAAATTCCCTGAGTCCCATAACCCAGACCTTCGAACTGAAAAATACTCTAACCTTAAAAGGCCTTGTCTCTTCCATAGTCCATGGCTTACGATTAGCATAGATTGAAATATCAAATCCTTCTGGAATTTCGTACTCCCCCCCGTGACCTGCAGGAAAGATATATTCTAATTCTTTCATCCTCTCAAGACGATAAACTCGCTCTTCTCCAGTTCTGATTAGTCCTACAAGATACCAGCTTCCTCCTCTAAAGAATAAGCCAAGAGGAGCTACTTCCCTTTTAGAAACAGTTTCGCTTGCTGGAGGTTGATAAAGAAATTTTATTCTCTTGCGGTGCTCAACCGCCGACAGCAGGAATGTGATTTTTTCCTCCTCTTCAGGCTCTACCAGTGAAAAAAATCCAAGTTCAGGAAGCTCATTTTCATTTACTTGATAAATACCCGCCCCCAAAGAAATTTTCATCGCTGCAGTTCTTAAATCCTCTTCAAAAAGAAAACCTTTTCCTTTTTCAAGCGATCTGATCATGGTCATTAAAACAAGCTTCTCGTCTGGAGTATAGTGTATTTCTGGAAGCAGCTTACTTCTATCATCAACTGTATATCCTTCATCCGGGACATACCTGATGTAGATACCCATTTTCTCAAGTTCTGCCTTGTCACGATGCAACCTTTGCCTGAGCGCTTCTTCTGATGGTGCACTTGTATAACCACGAACTCTACTCCTGATTTCATTAATAGTTGCCGGGCGAGAAATCTTATAGAGAAAACAAACCAGGTTCATCAGTCGTTCAATTTTTGGTATATCTTCCGAATGACCTTTCATACAACAACCTATCATACACTATCGGGGTCAGGTCTTGAATTGTGAATTTCG
>CALIRS010000060.1 GCA_938042205.1 uncultured bacterium
GAAAGTGGGCTGAAAGATAGCCTTACAGTTATTGATACATCAACAGACAAAGTAATGAAGTTAATCGATCTTAAAGAGGGAACAGGACCTAAATCGATAGTGTTTTCTCCTGATGGCAGGAAAGCTTATGTTGTCTGCGGAGTACTTGACGACGCAATTGTATTAAATGCTCAAAAGCACAAAATGACAGGCGAAATCAAACTTGATCTTGGTGGCTGACCTTTTGAGATTGCTGTCCAGGCGTATGGCAAGAAAGCATATGTTACAGCAGGAATAAACGAAGAGGTTGCAGTAGTTGATACCTTTAAAGATGTGGTTTCAGCAAGGGTAAAAATAGGAGAAAATGAAAACCAGGAAGCTCTTGGTCTTTCAACGAAACCTTTTTAGTGGTTTCAGCACTAAAGTTCTCAAGTATATTTCACTTCTCTATTGCTCTAAGCTTCTGTAAAGTTTACTATTTAATTGACTATCTCATTTTTCGAAGAGATGGAGGGGGTCGATATGGGCATAGTGCCTAAGGTCAAGGAATATCTTGACAGAAAAAGGGTTTCTTATGAAGAAGTTTCTCACCCACAGGTTTTTAGCTGTATTGAGGAGGCTCAAGCTCTCGGAATTGAAGCTGATGAAATTGCTAAAAACCTGATCATCAAGATTAAGAACAAACACGCTTTCGTAGTTCTACCTGGTGGACACAAGCTGGATATGAAAAAGCTGAGGGATATTCTGGGGAAGCATGCGAGACTTGAAATGGAAGAAGAAATGGAAAATGATTTTCCTGATTTTGAACTCGGAGCTGTTCCGCCTCTTGGAGAAGTTTTTGGTTTCCCAGTATATGTTGATCGAAGACTCCTTGACCATGAAACAATAATTTTTGTCGGAGGCACCCATACTGACTCTGTCAAAATGAAAACATCGGATTTCATAAATATGCTTAATCCGGAAATCGTTGACGTAGCGCAGGAATAAAATATCAATTTGTCTGAGAAATTGTTAATCATTTCTATAAATCATTTTTAAAAATAACGGACAAATAGTATTTTTTGAAAAATCACCCATTTGGGTGATTGTTTTGAATAAAATATTTATCTATAAATTTCTAAAGTTTTAATCGAGGCGACAGGGGTAAAATGGGGCAAAAAGCTGAACTGTCGGCGACAGGTGTAATGCTTCTACACTTTCCTTTTCCTTTGATTTCCATTTAATTCTTTGCCAGATGCTTTCTGGCATTTTGTAAATCAGAAGGAAAGGGGGTGTAAAAGTTGAAAAAGCTAACAGTTCTCTCACTGATTCTTCTGGTAGCTCTCGTTGTTCTCGGACTCGGCTATGCCAGATGGACAGAGACTCTGAATATCAATGGAACTGTAAATACCGGGAGACTGGATGCTGAGTTAAGCGAGGGAGATTGCTGGGATAGTGAGCCGGAAGGTAAGGATTTCAGTAAAATCACCTGCCAGCTTGATCCTAATAACTCCAAGAAGCTATTGGTTACAGTTAGTAATGCCTATCCAAGCATCAAATACTACTGCGAATTTGATGTCCACAACACAGGTACTATCCCGCTTGATATTGATAAAGTTAGTGTCGATCGTGGGGATCTTCCCGATGAGGCAACACTTGTAGTTACTGGTATACAGCCAGGTGTGCAGATTCATCCATGTGAGAGAAAAATAGGCAAAATCTATCTCCATCTTGGCAATGATGCAGAAGAAGAAATGACTTATAACTTCAGTATTACGATTGATGTTGGTCAGTGGAATGAGTAAAGAAATAAATTTAAGAAGTGGCTAAACGCTTGCAGAAGAAGGTGATTCTATGAAGAAGATATTGGTTCTTTCGATTATCCTTTTAATAAGTCTTGCTCTTCTGGGTCTTGGTTACGGGCGCTGGACGGAAATGCTCAATATAAACGGGACTGTTAACACTGGTGAAGTGGATTGGGAATTTATAAGTTGTAGTGTTCTTGATAAATATGCACCTCCGCCATACTATCCAACAACTACTCCTGATTACAATGCTTACGATGGTTTTGACCCGCCTGTGTATTTTGAAGTGGACAAAAATGTTGGCTGGGGGGCTTATGAGCTGATAGATACTGATGAAGACGGCGACAAGGACACTGCAAATGTTAACCTCAACAATGTTTATCCAAGCTATTTTAATGAGGTGAATCTGAGAGCTAAGAATAACGGGACAGTACCCATAATTATTGACCGTGTGCTTATAAATGGACATGAAATCAGGAAGGAGCCCACTCCAGTTATCAAGCTTGATTTAAATGGTGATTCAAAATATGATGTGGAAATCTGGTGGACAGATGGTTTTGGTACTCAAATTCATCCAGGTGATTATTCTCCAACAATGACTTTCTGGTTCCACGTGCTTCAGGATGCTCCAGAGGGAGCCAGTCTTAACTTCAAAATTCAGGTGGAAGCTGTTCAGTGGAATGAATATGTAGCTCCATAATGTATCTGAGAGAGAACTTAGGGCAGGGCTATTTTTAGCCCTGCCCTTTTGAGATGGGTGAGTGCATGAGGTTAAGTTTTCGACAAAGAGCTTTTTTTGGAATGTTTTTATTTCTTATTCTACTTTTTTTAGGTTTTGGTGCTTTGTCAACATTTACTTATGGGAAATCTTTTCGAAATTGTCCGGGGACAAATTGCCGCGATATCTATTTTACTTCTACTAACTCCAATGACTCTCCAGGTTCAATTGATCCGGGAAAAGATAAGGATGTCGGTCAAACTTTTTGCGAGCTTGTCGATTCTGACGTAGATGGCTTTTATGATACCGTATTAGTAAGTGTCTATAATACTTATCCCTGTTATTCTTCACAGGTCGAAGCAGTGATTTTTAATGGCGGGTCTAAAAATGTAAGAATTTCAGAAGTTCAAGTTGATGCAGACGATGAACTTGATTTTTCTATCACTCAACTTACAGGTTATATCATTCATCCTCAAGAGTCGGTAACGACAAATTTGTTTTTGCATGTAAAGGAGAGTGCTCTGGAGAGTGAAAATTACCGCTTTGAGGTTAAGATTTGTGGGGAAGAAGCTTTTGGTACAGGATTAGGCTGGTGGAAAAATTGGAAGAAGCACAAAACTTTTTCGAAGGAAAGAATTGAAAACTGGCTTACACAGATTGATAATGAGTCCTCGTGGCTGGGTCCGACGACGGTAGATGGGATGGCTGACTACCTCAACTTTCCTCCAGGTGTAAACGCAGAAAGGAAGTTTCTTGGCCACTATTTAGTGTTGCGCCTGAATGTAAAAGCATCTTTCTTGAGCCTTTTGCAAACGCATGATGTTTCCGCATATGATACAGGCAACTACTTGATGCTTTCTGACCCTTCAGCGGCGACGCTTGAGGAAATTATTTTAGCGATTGAGAATAAATACAATACTAGACCCACAATGACCCAGTTTGGAATTATGAAAAATATCTGCGAAGCTATTAATGAATTAATAATTTAATATATTGAATATCGAAACAAGAGATTTTAAAAAAGCTATGAAGCAGTACTTAAAGCCATTATTTCTCCTGAGTACAATATTATTTTCGTACTATTTAACCTTCTATTTATTACCTTCTCTTAAAATTGGTATCTCATTTGGTTATATCCTGAGGTCCCTTTTTTGGTTTGTAATTGCCAAATTTGCTATTTTCTTTTCCTCAAGACATGAAGAACATAAATTAGAATATTCATACTCGCTTGCAAAAACGGCATTCTGGACAGGTTTTTTATACACAGCGATTTTCTTTTTAAGTGGCTTTGTTTACGGATTTGGGGAAAGTCCATACGACCTTACTTTGAAAGGGATGCTAATTAACGCGATGCTGGTTCTTGGTTTTCTTCTTGGGATTGAGTTCAGCAGAGCATATTTCGTTAAATTTTTTTCGAGAAAGTTTTTTCTTTCCTCTCTGGTTTTAACAGCTTTGCTTTTCACCTTTGTAGAAATTTCACCCGGAGTTTGGGGTGCAGAAAGAAAACCTCAGGAAATGATTGTTTTTCTGGCGTCGAGGCCATTACCTCTTTTCAGCCAGCATCTTCTGGCTTCTTTACTGGTATTTTTAGGAGGACCCCTGGCTTCAATCTATTTTCGAGGAGTGCTTCTGGCATTCGAGTGGTTTTCCCCCATACTTCCAAACCCTTCATGGATTTTTAAGTCTTTTTTCGCAGTGACCTTTTCTGTTATTGCCATGCTCGTAATTGGAACAATCAATCGGGAGAAATTACCTTCCGGCGAATCAAAAGAGGAGGGGCTCAAAGGTGCAATCAGCTGGGTGGCGGTTGGCATTGCAGGAGTTCTTATAGTCTGGTTCTTTTCGGGGGTTTTTACTTACAAGCCCGTTTTGATTGCTGGAAGAAGTATGGAGCCTTCGATTAAGATCGGTGATATAGCAGTTGGTACTAAGGCTTTGTCGAGAGATTTAAAAGTAGGGGATGTAATAATTTTTGTAAAGGAAAGAGGAAAGATTGTACATCGAATTGTAAAGATTGAAAAAACTGGTGAAGGTCTCCTGTTTTTTACAAGAGGTGATGCCAACCGGGTAGCAGATTCTGATCCAGTAAGAGAAGCGCAGATTATTGGAAAAGTTGCCTTTGTGATTCCAAAACTTGGATGGGTAGCGATTGGATTAAAAAACCTGGTGAATTTGATTATTTAGAAGAAGGTAAAGTTCAAGCTCTCTCCGGCGGCGGATTTATGGTTTCTCTGGTGCAAACAAAAGTAATGAAGATTAAAAAAGTTTTTATCTCTTTTTAGCAAGCGTTTATGCATCTCAGCAAGATAAAACAGATAAAAAAGCTAAGCTGAAAGAGATTAGTAGTGAAATTTGAACAGAGAAACGAAAACAGCAAAGCTACCACGTCTTTTTTAAAAGGTGAAATATCACTTGAGAAGTTGCTTCAAAAAAAGAGATTTATAAGGGAATTTGAAGGATAGATGGCTGTCTGTAGGGCAAGTCTCGCAACTTCTCTGGACGTGTCAGGGAATTAGCATAACTGACATTGGGGGAAGAACAGATTTCCCAAAGGTACATTGTACCTTTGAATGTGTATGTGGTAACAAATGACGGATTTTTACCACTTACCAGCTCCTTATGAACTGAAGAAAAATAAACCAGGTGATTTTCACAGTGGCCTATCTCAGGCTTGTCTTGGTCAAAAGTACCCTGCTGATGCACTGTAAGTTTAATAATTTCAAGCGGTATTTGAGAAAACTTCTGTTAAATATGGAAAGAGAGCTGAAAGATATGTGAAGATGGAGATGGGACATACCTGTCAGAACCCTTGCTTTACGCGGTTGCTTTTGCTCTGGAAGCGTTACCGGAAGAGTTTTTTACGATAATGAAATTAAGGAAGCGTTTACTCTTTCCGAAAAACAAAGACCATTGTATGTGTTGCCTGTGTCAGGTACCCGCTAAAACAGAGAAGCATATTGTTGGATTGTTAGAGGTTCAGTTCCAGAAAAATTGTTCCTTTGATAGGATTGTGGATGTAGGGTTGAATCTCTTTAAAACCCAAAGATCTGTAAAGAGAAAGTGCTTCCTTCATGGTTGAGGCAGTGTCCAGACGCATTTTTTTATAACCTGCCGACTTTGCTTTTTCAATGATCTTTTCGGCAAGAGTGCGTCCCACTCCTTTGTTGCGATATTGAGGTTTTACATACATCCTTTTCATTTCGCATTTGTCATCTTCGAGCTTACGAAATGCCACACATCCAATAGGCTTGTTATCAAGATAAGCCAGAAGAAGGCAACCATATGGAGGTGAATACATGGTCTGGATTTCTTTAAGTTCCTCATCAAAGTTTTGAAAACAAAGATTAAAATCAATCGAAGACGCGTACTCCTGAAAGAGCTTTTTTGCTATATTAATTTCTTCCTGAGATTGAGCTTCTATAATCTTGAACAAGTGGCTGAACCTCTCATTTATTCTCTACAGTGACGTTTTATATCAATTTCCAGTGGAAATGACAATCGTTTATTTTTGTGCAAATATTTGACAACCTTGGAGTGTAAAAACCCCGCTCGAGCACTTTGGAAGATGTACTATTAATCAGTTTCTATCAACTAGTTCTTCCCCGTCAGAGAACTCGTAAATCTTCTTTATGGTAAATTGCCTGTCAAAAATGAAAATACCCGCATTGAACAAAAGAAGTACCAGAAAGCCGGAGAGCCCCATAATGCCGACAGTTAAATCGTTCCCCCCAGCTACCAGGATGATCGAAAGACCTGCAGTTCCATTTAGTGTGCCGTGAAGGATAGCTGCGGCAATGACCGATTTTGCTCTCAAGCGCACATAGACAAAAATCGGCGTAAATAGTATACAGAAAATAGTCATCATTAGAACTCCGATTTCAGGATGTTGAGGATAGTTGTGCCCCTGGATTATTAATGGAGCGTGCCAGATTCCCCAGATGAGCCCAATAATAAAGGAAGCTTTCCAGAAGCTCATATCCTTTAGTTCTTTTAGTAAAAAACCACGCCAGCCAAGCTCTTCCCCGAAGCCTGCGATGGCGTTGATGGTGATACCGGCAGAAAGACCTTGAATCAGCGCAATCCAGAATGGGTGAACAGGCATCTCCATCGCCTTCTTCATTTGCTCAATTTGTTCAGGTGTAAGCACATCTTTGAATATTTCAAACATACCTGCCATTTCTGGGGAGAATTTTATTCCTGGAAATAGGAGGGACACACCAAAGGTGACAATAGAAAAAATTGCAGGAAGGAGCCAGGCGATAAGCCACCACCAGTTAAGCTTCCAGGAGATGCCAAGGGGACCGGTGACAGGTTCCTGGTAAATGTATTTCTGAAGAATGATTGCAGAAGCCATCGGCACGAACATATAAAGCACAGCGATTATTACCGCTAAAGGTGTATTCCACCTGCCGCCAGCAAGGTAAAACACAATCGCCGTCAGCCAGCTGATAGAAAAAGTGAGAACAATAAATTGATAAACCCTTTTCATTTACGATAACGCCTCTCTATCGAATATAATGAGCGGGTAAAGCTGATAGAATGGCAGAGAGAAGTGACACTAAAGAGTCATCTTTTTAAAAAGTTAAAAATTTTTTGGTATTCGTCTTCCGATAAACCTTGAGAAACAATTTCAATCTCTTCTACTGAGCGTGCGCCAAGCCCTATTTCAGTTGCCCTTTTGAGAACGGGCACATCCCAGATTGAATGGTTTTCAATTCTCTCTGTCGTACCCAGATATTTAAGAATCGCAAGACCAATAGCGTCTGCCGCAATCAAATCTCTCGTAGCAATCAGATAACCTGCTTCCTTTATCTCTCCCGAAAATGGTCCGCCAGTAACCATCGCTTTTCTTCCGTCAAGAAGTATCAAATCAGGTCTTCTTACAAGGTTGATTTCGGCAATCATTTTCCAGAAGCGGTTTTCTGACGCTGAATGCATCAAAGAGCGGTCACTGTTCAAAAGCGCGCCAACTGCATTTTTTAAAGCCATGCTATAGATGGCATGTTTATGAGTTTTAACCACAGGCTGGCTTATGACGTAATCAGCTTCGAGATAGATTCTTGCCACTCGAAAAGGGCGAACCCAGTTTTCGGCACCTTCAGGAATAACTGCCAAAAATTCACTTTCTTCAAATCCGAGGACTTCTGCTCCAGCCTCTGTCGCTGCCTGATATACGCCCGTCCTTTTCATAGTTTTTAAAGTGGGAAGAAAACCGGCAAAAGAAGCGTCTGCCACAACAATCCGTGCAGGGTTGAATTGTTTTAAATAGGTGACGAGCGAAGATATAAATTCAGGGCTTGAAGTTGCTGGAAAAGGGTCATCTGAGTTTTGATTCACTTTAATAAGAACTATGCTACCAGGAAGAATACCCGCGCCACCAAGCAGATTTACAGAATCAACGAGCATATTGCTAATATTTGTACCTTTTACAACCGAGACCTTACTTTTCATGTTAACTGTTCTATTTGCAGTAGCCGAAATTCTAATAGCATCTTTTAAGGAAGGCTTTCTTTTAAATTTTGAAGCAATAATCCCTGTTATTCCACCCCAGACCACTTTCCATTTAGGAGACATTTCAATCTCCAGTTTCAAAATTTAAATCAATCATAGATCAGATGCTCAAAAGTATAAGTCATATACGAAAGTTAAACTTGGGTGAGATAATATTTCATAAGGAGAATAGTGATGCGAACTGGAGTTGCCAACCTGCCACTTCATTATGGTAAGGCACCAGTCTGGCTCTTTGAGCGGATGAAGCTCCTCGCTCGCGAGATAACTATTTTTATTGTAGAAGAATTTGGAAGCGATGAGTTTTTAAAAAAGATATCTGATCCTTTCTGGTTTCAGGCATTTGGTTGCGTTCTGGGATTTGATTGGCATTCTTCAGGCGTGACCACCACTGTGTGCGGTGCTTTAAAAGAAGCAATTAAAGGGTTGGGAAAAGATCTGGGGGTGTTCGTAGCTGGTGGGAAAGGAAAAGTTTCACGCAAAACACCTGTGGAAATTCAAACTTATGGCGATCTCATTTCGATAGATACCTCAGAGCTTATTTATGCCAGCAAAATGGCGGCAAAAGTCGATAACACGGCTCTTCAAGATGGCTTTCAGCTTTACCATCACTGTTTTATTTTCACCAGAAACGGCAGATGGGCAGTAGTTCAGCAAGGAATGAATGAAAAGATGCGGTATGCAAGGCGTTATCACTGGTTAGGAGAAAAAGTAGATAGCTTTGTTTGCGAACCACATTTTGCCATTTGCTGTGATAAGAAAGGCAGAGCTTTAAATCTGATAGCGTCTGAGAGTGATGCGGCTCGCAAAGTGATAGCTGAATTAGCCTGTGAAAAGCCGGAAAAGTTAATTATAGAGCTTAAAAAAATTCAAA
>CALIRS010000061.1 GCA_938042205.1 uncultured bacterium
AAAGTGATAATCTTTTCGTTTATCTGACGTTTGCCCGAGGGTATTAAGAATGTGAGAAGTGATGAAAAATGTGATTGATATTGCAATCGGAATACACCTTTCAAGGAAAACAGCTGTCAGGAACAAGTGAAGCATTCCAAAAAAGGCGATAAAAGCATAAATGTGGATACCCATAAAGAGCAATCCCTTCAGCTTTAAAGATGCACCGTACAGGTCATAAAAAATGTACAGAGATACTAACGTTACTATAACCAGGAAAAGAATTCCAATCAGAAGAGCAAGGGCTCTTTTAAAAACCAACCTGGTTCTTTTAACAGGTTGAGACAGTAAATTTTCAATAGTTCCAGTTTCCACTTCTTTAGAAATAATGGAGCTACCATAACTTATAGCGTAAATAAAGAAAATTACTGGCAACCAAAGTGCGAAAATTTCAAAAGGGCAGCTCTTTAGTAGCTCTATATAAAGAGCAATATTTTTTCCAAGTGCGGGGATGAAAGAAGCTACAATCCAGCTGTAAGCTGTAAGATCCAGAGCGAAAAAGAAATGTCCCATCTTTCGTTCTTTAAAGAATTGAATTGTAATTGTCATCAGGTTGCCCTCTCATCACTATAAAACCTTAAGAACACTTCTTCAAGTGAGTGATGTTTAATTGCCAGGTCTTTTACAGGATAGGCAGAAATTTTTTTCAAAAAATCACCTATTCCCCCTCGAACTTTTAATCCAACACAGGAGTTATAACATTCCTCAAGCGCCACATTTTCTTCAGTCAGGTTTTTAATTGATACTGGACCTGGACACGAAAACCAGGTTTCTACGTTACGAACTTTCCTGATCACCAGGTTTTTCACATTTTCGATGGTTACCGATCTACCTTCTTTAAGAATTCCCACCCTGTCACAAACATTTTCCACTTCTGGCAGGTTATGACTTGATAGGAAAATAGTTTTTTCCTTCATTTTTAAATTCAACCAAAAGATCATAAAACTGCTTTTGCATCAAAGGGTCAAGACCAGGCGTCGGTTCATCCAGAATAAGAATCTCCGGATTTGTAGCCCGGCAATGATAAAAACTTTTCTCTTATTGCCCTTAGATAAATCACCCAGTTTTTTATTAAGTTCAACAGGAAACATATCTAAAAGTTTTTCTTGAATGATTGGCTTCTTATTCCCCACACGAGAAATAAAATCAGAATACTCACCTGCAATCATTTTTGGGTAGAGGTTGACGCCACTCGTTATGTATCCGCTGACTTTTCTTATTTCCAGGCTGTCTTTGACTATGTCTTTTCCAGGTGTTCTGGCACTGCCTCTTGTCGGATAAATAAGATTGAGAAAAAGCCTGATAGTAGTAGTTTTTCCAGCACCATTAGGACCGGGGTGCCCAAAAATCTCACCATTTTTAACAGTTAGATTGAACTTTTCAACGCCACAAGCTTTTCCATAGTATTTTGTCAACTCTGAAGTGCTGATAGCTACTTAATTCATTTATACGATTAGTTTATGCCCTTTTCGGCAACCAACTTCAACAGTTCTTTAAGCTGTTCTGGATCAGGATTACCGATAAAATACCTTCCCCCAACCTCATAAACAGGCCCTTTCGTGTCTTTTAACTCCTGTGGCATTTCTTCTCTTGAAGCGTTTATCAAGCACACATCAAGGCTGGGCACGAAATTCTTGAGCCAGCCTGCAATATCTAAAGCAACGACACTTTCAAGGTCGTTGTCTCTTACATAGATCGTTACTTTCCTTGCCATCTTTTTGCCTCCTTTTCCAGAAATTCCATTAACTCAGGTGCAACTTCCAGAAGGTACTCCCGGTTAAGGGAGTAATAAAGGTACTGACCTCTTCTGGAGACTTTCAAAATCTTCGAAGACTTCAAAACTCTGACATGATGAGATAATGCCGGTCTGCTTAATGGAAGATCCGTGGCAAGCTTTTCACATGGTACCTCGTCTTCATGTGCCAGCCTGCCGACTATCTCCAGCCGGAACTCATTTGATAATGCATCAAATATCTCTGCCAGATCTGATAAAATATTTTCAAACATGTTTAAATTATATTATTTACCTGTGACATTGTAAATAACAATTAATTAAAAAATGCCAAATTCGGGGAAAAGTTTTTTAGAAAGACCTTACTCTTTCCGCAATATAGCTTGTTATTGATTTGAAAATGAGCTTACCATCTTCCGAACCAAGAAGGGAAGAAGAAGCTCTTTCAGGATGGGGCATCAAACCAAAAACATTTCCTTTTAGATTCGTAATTCCAGCAATATTGTTCAGTGAACCGTTTGGATTACTTTCCTCTGTAAGACTTCCTTCTTTATCGCAATACCTGAGAAGAACAAGCTTCTTGTTCTCAATCTCGAAAATAGTATTTTCATCAGCATAGTAATTTCCTGCATGGTGGGCGATCGGCATCCTTATCACCTGGCCCTTCTTAAATAATCTTGTGAAAGGGGAGTTATTGGACTCGACGCGCAGATAGACGTAACGGCAAATGAATTTTAAGCTTTTATTTTGAAGCATTGCTCCTGGAAGCAACCCGGCTTCCAGAAGTATTTGAAATCCATTGCAGATGCCAAGGACAAGTCCGCCTCTATCAAGAAAATCAGGTAGGGACTGCATCAATGGCGAGAATCTGGCAATTGCTCCTGTCCTTAAATAATCGCCGTAGGAAAATCCACCTGGAAGCACAATACAATCGTAGTTATTTAGACTTCTTTCTTCATGCCAGACAAAATTGACCCGATTATCGAGTTCAGATATCACACGATAGGTATCGTAATCACAATTGGATCCCGGGAAAACTGCTACTCCATATCTTACTTTTTCCCGGCTTTGAACGCTTTTTTCTGGCAAATCATTCCTCCATCTCGACAGTAAAGTTTTCAATAACTGGATTTGCTAATAATTTCCCTGCCATTTCTTCAACTCGTGCTCTTGTGGCTTGGTCACTTAAGTGAAGTTCAATAATTTTACCCACTCGCGCTCCTTCGACTTCATGATACCCAAGATGATTAAGTGCTTTGGCGACGGTCGTTCCCTGCGGGTCAAGGACCGTCGGTTTCAGTGTGACGTATACTCTGGCTTTTTTCAATTTCATCACCCTATTTAATTATTTGTGCAATTTCTTCAAATTTCTGTGGTTTCTTGGGGGTTACTTCTTTATCAGGTTTACCAAGAGGTATAATCGCGTAAATATCCTGGTTATCTGGAACATTCAGGATTTTTTTAATATCATCTGAAGCCACCAACGGTCCCGTTGTCCAGCAACTTCCATAACCCAGTGCAGTCGCTGTGAGGATTAAATTTTCTGTGGCAGCAGAAATAGATTGTTCAATAGAATTTACCGGTGAAGCAGAAGATTTTTCTGGAAACGCTAACCTTACAGCTTCTCTTGAAGGTGTTATTACTTTTTCACCGCAAATAACAATAATCACTGGTGCATCAATATAAAAAGTGAAATAGTATCTCAGTCTTTCATATTTTTGTGCCAGGTCTTTCGGAACGTTTTTACTGGAAACGACAGCGTTAACACTTTTATGAACTGCCTCCACTATATTTTTTATTATTTCACGGTTATAGACAATGATAAAACGCCATGGCTTGAGGTTATGGGCACTCGGAGCTAAACTGGCAATTTCAATCATTTTTTTGATATCTTCAATAGGAACTGGTTCTGGCTTATATCGTCGAACGCTTCTTCTTCTGTAAACTACTTCAAAAAAGTCCATTAAATATCCTCGAGCCTTTTAATGATTTCAGGGACATACCTTACGAAATGACCGTAGTCAAAAATTTTCTCAAGTTCATCTTTGGAAAGAAAATTTTTCAAGGTTTCATCTTTTAGCAGCTCGGCTGCAAAATCAGTTTCTTTGTTCTCCCAGGCTCTTAGAGCACATCGCTGCACACTGTCATATGCTTCTGTACGTGAAAGACCTTTTTCTATAAGATAAGTGAGAACCCTTGAGGAGAAAACAAGTCCTCCTGTAAGTTCAAGATTCTTTTTCATTCTGGCGCGATCTATTTTCAGCCCTTCAAGTATTTCTAAAAATTTCTTGAGAGAATAATGGAGTGCTGTCGTTGCATCAGGGAAAATGATTCTTTCCGGGGAGGAGTGCGAGATATCTCGCTCATGCCAGAGAGGAATATTTTCGAGTGCAATTACTGCATAACCGCGTAACAGCCTTGCCAGACCACTTATTCTTTCGCATATCACAGGGTTCTTTTTATGAGGCATTGCAGAAGAACCCTTCTGTTTTTCCTTAAATGGTTCCTGTAGCTCAAGCACCTCTGTTTTCTGGAGATGTCGAATTTCAGTGGCGAATTTATCAAGGGAGCTTGCGGTAAGAGCAAGCGAGAGAATTATCTGAGCATGGCGGTCTCTTTGGATTATTTGCGTAGAAGCAGGTTCCGGAGTAAGGCCAAGAGATTTGAGTGCTATTTTCTCGACTTCAGGCGAAAGATTAGAATAGGTGCCGACTGCTCCTGAGATTTTTCCTATCAGAATTTGTTCTAAAGATTTCTGAAGTCTTGTTCGGTTTCTTGCCATCTCAAAAGCCCAGACGGAAAGTTTATGACCGAAGGTAATCGGTTCAGCGTGGACTCCGTGAGTACGTCCAATCATTAGAGTATTTGATTCTCTAAGAGCCATTTCTTTTAAAGAAAGGATAATGTCATCAACTAACCGTAGTATTTCCTGAAGTGCCTCTTTCAAGAGGAGACTTAGAGCAGTGTCGACAACATCTGAAGAGGTCATTCCAAAATGAAACCATCTTCCTTCATCTCCAACTTGATCGATAATTGATTTAACAAAAGCGACGACATCGTGTTCAGTTTCTTTTTCAATCTCAATTATTCGATCAACGTTTATTTTTGCTTTTTTTCTAATAGCTTCTGAAGTTCCCGAAGGAATCTTCTGAAGTTCTTCCAGGGCTTTCAAAACAGCGAGTTCAACTTCCAGCCATTTTGAAAATTTGTTTTTTTCTGACCATATTTTTTTCATTTCAGGTGTGGTGTAACGGGGAATCATCTTTAATCTCCTGCAAGTTCATCTCTAAGTTCTTTAAGTGCCAGTTTAATTTCCGGATATTTAAGAGAAAGAATTTGAGCAGCAAGAATCGCGGCATTAGAAGCGCCTTTCACAGCCACAGTAGCGACCGGAATTCCTCTGGGCATTTGAACTATTGAAAGAAGGGAATCAAGTCCTCCTGCAATACCTTCACCGGGAACACCAATCACCGGTTTTATGGTCTTAGAGGCAATGACGCCTGGCAGATGTGCAGCGAGTCCAGCAATTGCGATATAGCATTCCACATTTTCATCATTCTTTTTAATAAAGTTATTAAGTTTTTCTGGCTGGCGGTGAGCTGAAATGAAATCTGAAACAGGATCAAGACCAAGTCTCTCTGCCATTTGTACAGCTTCTTTGACAAGTTCTGAGTCGCTTTTTGAGCCTGCGAGAATTGCGATTTTTGGTTTAATGATTCATCACCCTTTCAGCAATATCTTTTCTATAGTGCATGTTTTCAAAAAATATATATGAAGCTGCTTCGTAAGCTTTCTTTCTGGCATCAGCATAGGTGGGAGCTACAGCAGTAACGTTTAATACTCTACCGCCAGAGGTTACAACTTTTCCTCCGATTCTTTTTGTCCCTGCATGAAAGATAATTACCTCTTTCATTGACGAAGCTTTTTCAAGACCGGAGATTTCAAACCCGGTTCTATAGTTTTCGGGATAGCCTCCTGAGGCAAGAACAACAGTTACTGCTTTTTTCTTTGAAAGCCTGATTTTTGGAGCCTTTTTAAGGTCACCTTCAGCAACTGAAGCAAGGACCCCGAGGAAGTCACCTTCGATAAGAGGAATTATCACTTGAGATTCAGGGTCTCCAAACCTGCAATTGAATTCGAGTACCTTGAGACTATCGTCATCAGTACGTATGAGCCCTCCATATAAAACTCCCTGGTAGAGATGTCCTTCCTTCTTGAGAGCATAAATTACTGGTTCAAATATCTTTTCTAATGTTTCATCAATCATCTCGTTTTTCATCCATGGACAGGGGGCATAGCTTCCCATACCACCTGTGTTTGGTCCTTCATCACCATCATAAACACGCTTGTAATCTTGTGCTGAAGTTAAAGGAAGCAGCTCTTTACCATCAGTAAGAACAAAGAAGGAGACTTCCTCACCTGTAAGAAATTCTTCAACCAGAATTTTTTTGCCTGCATCTCCAAACCTTTTTTCGATAAGCATCGAGTAAGCGGCATCTTCAGCTTCTTCATGGTTTCTGGCTATCACTACCCCTTTGCCTGCCGCCAGACCATCAGCCTTAATAACAATTGGAAGCTTAAGGTTTTCGATATAAGACTTTGTCAGGTTAAAGTCTGAGAAGATCCTGGCTTTGCCAGTGGGTATCCTGTATTGAGTCATCAGCTCCTTTGCAAATACCTTGCTTCCTTCGATCCGGGCTGCATCGGAAGAAGGCCCAAAAACCAGTTTCTTTTCTTCTCGCAAAAGATCTGCAAGCCCTAAGACCAATGGCATTTCCGGTCCAACAACAACTAAATCTATTTTTTCTTTTTTCACGAATTCAAGCACTTCGATTGGGTTTTCAGGATTTCCGGGTGTATTTTCAGCGATTTCATCAGTTCCAGCATTTCCTGGCATGACAAAAAGCCTGTCAAGAGATGGTGATTTGCTAATTCCAATGGTAAGTGCATGCTCTCTACCTCCGCTCCCGACAACAAGCACTTTCATGTGTTCCTCCGTTAAAATTCAAAATCTCTGATAATAGTCTGATTTCTTTTTGCTCCAACTGAAACTACAGATACATTAACGCCGGACCATTCTTCAATCTTTTTAATATAATCTTTTGCTTGACTTGGCAAATCTTCAAACTCCCTAACTTTGGAGATGTCTCTTTTCCAGCCCGGAAGTTCTTCATATACTGGCTTGGCTTTGTGGAAGATTGTTTGGTGGTAAGGATAGTCTTCATAGATTATGCCTTCGTATTCATAAGCTACGCAA
>CALIRS010000062.1 GCA_938042205.1 uncultured bacterium
GGGGGAAATTGACAGTATAGACTCCGAAATTGTTGGTCTGCTCAATCAAAGGGTTCAGGCTGCGGTTGAAATTGGTCGTATAAAAGACGAGCTCGGAGTTGATCCTTATGACCCTGCCCGAGAGGAGCAGGTCTTTGATAAAATTGAAAACCTGAGTGATGGCCCCCTACATAAGGATTCTCTACGGACTATTTACCGAGAAGTAATTTCTGCATCGATAGCGTTGGAGAAAAAGTTAGTCATTGGTTACCTCGGACCAGAAGCAACATACACCCATCAGGCTGCAGTAAATAACTTTGGCTCAACTTTGGAGTATCGTCCTTTGCCTGATATACCAGATGTGTTTCAAGCGGTTGAATCTGGCGAATGCGATTACGGGGTTGTGCCAATTGAAAATTCCACCGAAGGTGCGGTGAACCGATCCCTTGATTTATTAGTTGAATCTGAATTGACGATCATTTCCCAAGTATTTTTGAAAGTAGAACATTCTCTTTTCAGCTTTTGTCAAATTGATGATATCAAGGAGGTGCATTCCAAGGACCAAGCACTTGCACAATGCGGGGAATGGCTCCGCAGAAATCTACCAAAAGCTCGACTAGTTTCGGTTTCAAGCACCGCTGGGGCTGTTAAGAGTTTGAGTCCCGATTCAAAAATTTCTGCTATTGCAGGGAAGTTGGCAGGAAGAATTTATAATGTTCCATCCCAGGGAGACTCCATACAGGATAGAAAAAATAATGTTACTCGCTTTTTGGTAGTTGCCCGTAAGGCAATACCGAAAAGAGAAAAAGTTCGTTATCGGACAAGCTTGGTTGTTTCGCTACCTGACGAAATCGGGGCCCTGAAAAATGCTCTTAAATCTTTTTCCGAAAGAGATATAAATTTGTGCAAGATCGAATCTCGTCCCAGTCGATTAAAAGCTTGGGATTATTATTTCTTTGTTGATTTTATCGGCCACGAAGAAGATGAAAAAGTTATGCAGGTAGTGAGAGAACTCGAAGGGGTCTGTCCATTGGTTAAACTCCTAGGTAGTTACCCCGAGGAGAATATTATCTGAACTTAGAAAAACAGAACAGATAAGTTCTGTTCATTCGCAGCGTGGTGTAAGACAAGTTCCTCGATATAAGATCTGGTTTCCTGGTAGAGTTTTTCTTTTTTAGAAGTCCACCTTTTATGATGCTTAAGCATAGATTCCCTCAAGCCGGAAACAAGTAGAAGTCCATTATTTACATTCTGAAAAGAATTTACAAATTCAACCACAGAAGCACGAATCCAAAGTGGATCAATGGTTGTAATTCGAGCGTTCCAATGAGTGTAATTAAAATGTCTCTTATTAGGGAAGTGAAACCTTACCACCTGCTCAACACAATGCTCAAAAGATTTTGCAGGCATACGCCTGGAGTCATCATTTTCCCTTAAAAATGAAAGAGTCCTCTGCAACTGCAAAGTTTCTTCACGCGTAGACTTGCTTCCGATAACGGAAAACAATGCGTTCAGGTTTTGTAGTCTTGTATAGTCGTCTTTTTTATCCGCCGTTTTTGTCACCCTTTATTTCACCACCTAAGTTTACCAATTCCTCAACCAGTTGAGAAATCCCCATGAAATCCTCATAGAAACTTGCGTATCTTAACCAAGCAACTCCATCCACATTTTTGAGTCTGAGCATAATTGCATCCGCAATTGCTCTGCTAGGCACTTCACCATCAAATTCGTTTTCAATTTGACGTAAAGTTTTCGACAGCAAGCCGTTTATTTGTTCAGCTTCAATTGGTCGCTTGGCAATGGCTCTTCTTAAGCCCATTGCCAGCTTTGTTCTATCGAAGCTTTCTCTTCTACCATCCCTTTTGACTACAACTAAATCCTCCCTGAGAATTTCTTCAATTGTAGAAAACCGATGACCACAGTCCTGACATTCTCTTCTTCGACGAGTCGACGCGACTTTTCCTGCCCTAGTATCTAGGACTTTTAAATCATCCGAAGAACATTTAGGACAATGCATTAACCTTTGAGGATTCCACTATTCACACACACAAGATATCTTTAACAGAGATTCAGGAAGTTCTTCAAGACCATAATTCCTTTTTCTGTTGCCAAAGACTCCGGGTGGAACTGGACGCCCCAAATGGGTAACTCTTTGTGCTCAATTCCCATGATCTCATTTTCTTCAGTATGGGCAGTTATTCTAATACAATCAGGGAGTTTTGTTGCGTCCACAATTAACGAGTGATAACGGGTCGCGATCAAAGGCTTTGGCAAATCCTTGAAGATCTTTTCGCCTCCATGAAGGATGGGAGATGTTTTGCCATGCATTAATTGGCTTGCTCGGATGATTTCTCCTCCAAATGATTGAGCAATACATTGATGCCCTAAACACACTCCAAGAATTGGTTTAACACCCGCAAATTTCTTTATTACATCAAGGCTTATTCCTGCTCTGTCCGGATCACACGGACCGGGTGATATTACAATAGCATCGTATAAATCAATTTTAATGTCATCAATTGAAATTACATCATTTCTAAAGACCTCAGTATTTGCACCAAGTTGTCCAAAGTACTGGACTATATTATATGTAAAAGAGTCGTAATTATCGATGACTAAAAGTTTCATTTTCCCAAGTGGATACTTAAACCTTAAATCCCTGCTTTCGATTTCTTTCTTTAAGGCGAAGCGCATTTAAACGAATGAAACCACCGGCATCTTCTGGCTGATAATCGCTTTCATCATCATCCATAGAAGCAATGCCCTCGTCATACAGGGACTGATCAGATTTTCTGCCTACGGTAATTACATTACCTTTGTAAAGTTTAAGTCGAACGGAACCAGAAACAGATTCTTGGCTCTTATCAATTAGTGCTTGTAGTGCTTCTCTTTCTGGAGCGAACCAAAAACCATAATAAATTAGCTCAGCAAAGCGAGGAACCAGAGAATCCCTTAAATGCATAAGGTCTCTGTCCATTGTCAATGTTTCGATTTGACGGTGAGCATGTAGAAGAATGGTTCCACCAGGGGTTTCGTACACGCCTCGACTCTTCATCCCAACAAACCTGTTTTCAACTAGATCAACTCTGCCAATACCATGTTTTCCAGCAATTTTATTTAGTTTTGAAATTACTTGATAGGCGGAGAGGTTTTCTCCGTTAATTGCGATACAGTTTCCTTTGTTAAATGATAATTCAATATATTCAGGATCATCCGGAGCAATTTCCGGATCAACTGATAACTTGTACATTTCACGGTTATCTGGAGTGGTAGGATCGAACCATGGATCCTCTAAAATTCCAGCCTCATAGGAAATATGCCAGAGATTGCGATCCATGGAATAGGGCTTTGATGCACTCGCTTCGACATCAATGTTATGAGTTTTACAATATTCGATCATTTCTTTTCGACCAGGGAATTCTTTTCGAAAGGATGAATCACGCCAAGGAGCAAGAATTTGGAGGTCAGGTGCAAGGGCTGAGAAGGTTAGTTCAAAACGGCATTGATCATTTCCTTTACCAGTTGCCCCATGGGCAACTGCGTTAGCCCCGAATTCGCGTGCAATATCGATATGAGCCTTAGCAATCAGGGGTCTTGCAATTGAAGTGCCAAGCAAATATTGAGACTCATAAACTGCATTTCCGCGTACCATTGGGTAAATGTAATCGCTGGCAAATTCGTCGACTAAGTTTAGTGTTCTATGTGCAGTTGCACCGGTTGAGAGAGCTTTCTCTTCCAGTCCATCTAATTCCTCTTCTTGTCCGACATCAGCACAATATGTAATAACCTCTGCATTTTGTTTATTGGCGTACCAGTGAACCAGGACAGAAGTATCAAGACCTCCGGAATAGGCGAGAATGATTTTCATAAATCTTTGTTGTTTTGAATTGCTAATTGTTTAAGTACTGCTTTTTGCATGTGTAAACGGTTTTCTGCTTGATCAAACATGATTGAGCGGGGTGACATAAGAACTTCCTCAGTGACCTCTTCGCCGGGATGAGCTGGCATACAATGCATAAAAAATGCATTTTCTTTGGCATACTCAAATAGGAAATTGTTTATTTGGAATGAACTCATCTTGTTCATTCTTTCATTTTTTTCTTCTTCACATCCCATACTTACCCATACATCGGTATAAATTACATCTGCATTTTGAGCCGCTTCAATGCAGTCAGTTGTAAAATGCCAATTTTTGGGAAGGTCATGGAAGTCACAATAGTTTTGGATGTCTTTGCCAGGCTTGAATTCCTCAGGTCCACAAAGCCATATATCTAGTCCCCATAGAGCACCGGCAAGAATCCAGGAATTTGCCATATTGCAGGATGTATCTCCAAAGAAAGCAAGTTTTTTGCCCGCTAAATCAGTTAACGGATTTTGGGAAGATCCAAAATTTTCTAGTAGAGTCATACAATCAGAATAAATTTGGCAGGGGTGTAGGAAATCAGTTAGGGCATTTACAACAGGAATTTCTGCATGATTGGAAAATTCCTGAATAAGATTGTGACCGTGCGTTCTTATTATCAATCCATCCAAGTATCTTGATAAAACTTTAGCAGTGTCCTCAATGCTTTCACCCCGTCCAATTTGCGTACTCGAAAGATCAAGTAGAATCGGGTTTCCAC
>CALIRS010000063.1 GCA_938042205.1 uncultured bacterium
CCTACTGGCTGCCCGGGCTGCATTTCTCCTCAAGCTCCTCAAGCGCAGGTTTTAAAATCTCCATTACCAGCTCATCATACGACATTCCTGCAGCCTCAGCTTCCTTTGGAATCAAACTCACAGGTGTAAGTCCCGGAATAGTATTTAACTCGGAAATTAAAAATTCTTTATCATCCACCAGAAACATATCCACTCGACCGACATCCCGGCACCCTAACGCCCGAAAGGCTCTTAATGCCACTTCTGTCCCCTTCTTTGATAGTTCCTCCGGCAACGGGGCTGGTGTTATTTCCTTAGCAAGACCTGGAGTGTACTTCGCCTCATAATCAAAAAATTTTTTCTTCGGTACTATTTCTATGAGTGGAAGAGGCCTTAGCTTTTCTCTCCCAACAATACCGCACTGAATCTCTCGGCCGTGAATATATTTTTCCATCATCACACAGCAATCGTGCTCAAGTACAAGAGAAATAGCATTATCAATCTCATTTTCCTCGCTTACTATGGACACCCCTACACTCGAGCCTAAATTGGAAGGCTTTATAACTGCCGGCAAGCCTATTTTTTTACTTGCCTTCTTTAAGTCAATATCATTAGTGCCATGTTTACCTTTCATACAAACATGAACATACTCCGCCACCTTTAATCCTTTCGCTCTAAATATCGTTTTTGAAAGGTGCTTACTCATTGCCAGAGCGCTTGCCAAAACTCCAGACCCTGTATAGGGAATTCCAAGCACATCAAGCATTCCCTGTACCGTCCCGTCCTCCCCCGGGCAGCCATGAAGCGCAATAAATACGACATCAAACCCACCATTTATGGCATCCTTGAAGAATTCGATATCAAGATCATACATCTTACAGTCATAGCCCGTTCTCTTCAGCGACTCAAAGACACTTCTGCCTGAAACGAGGGATACCTCTCTTTCAGGCGAAGTTCCCCCACACAGTACCGCAATCTTCACGTTCATTTTTTTGCCTTCTTTCGCCTGCATAAGAAATCTATTTTTAACTGTTTACCTTTACTTCCTCGCTTCTTAAAATCTCGTTCAAAATCCCTAAGGCAGGATATATTACCATCGTCGCAGCAGCTACAACCCCTGAGTCATTTAAGAAAAATGCTGCCAGCGCTCCAAACGCTGCCCCAATAACTGCAGCGTTAAATGGCTTTATTTCTTTAAGCACTTTCGCCAGCAATCCTGATGGCCTCATCATTAGTAAAGGAAAAGCAACAATTACTGTCAACAAAACGTCACTCCAGATCGTATATTTGAGAAGCTTAATGCTCATCATTATTTTTCGATACACTACTGAGGTGATAGCCTCAAAAAAACCACCTCTTGCTTGCGAAATCAACTTTGCAAGGTGATAGTCAGGAAAATAGGGAGACACAATAATTAATAAAATTAGAATTATTATTAACAACGTTGCCGCTTTTAATAAATCTATCAACACAAGCTTTTCTCTTTTAAAGTAAATATAAGCTACCAGAAACGCCACTGCTGCAGATAAAGCACCACCCACATTAGCACCAATGCCAGGAAAGCCTAAAATCACCACAAACACAACAAACAACGTTAGAACCGTTAATTTGACAAACGCTTGACTTATATTATGCTTCTGCATCCACCTGACAATGGAGAACACTATAAAGAGCGCGCCGCTTACTAAAATTCCCATATATTCATTTCCTATACCATAAAACCTGGCTCCTATAACTGGGTTATACCCAAGAGGGGAAAATCTTGCTAAAGGTGCTCCCAGGGTAGCGTCTGCAACAACTACAAGCCCGGTGATAGCCCCGATAGTTACAAAGTTATCAAAAGGGTTTCTTTCAAAATAACTTAATCCTACGGCTGCAACTGCTGAAAGTAGAGCTGCTGCCAGAGGAGGTCCCACGTTATGATAACTATAAAATGGTGAAACTATTAAAAGAGCCAGTGGAAAGATAGCAATTGTTAGAAATACAGGGGCAAAAAATCTGGAGACCCCTAAACTACCTCGAAATACAACTATTAAGGAGGAAGAAATAATTCCAATAATTAAAAGCACCACATAGACCGTGAGTGTAGTTGCCCTGGTCGAGGATACGTTTTTTACTTTTTCATCCAAGGTCAGGATTTCTTTTTCAGAAAATTTTCCTCTCGAAATTATCGAATTGCCTGAAAAAAGTGATTTGCTCGCTCCAAAGAAAGATAGTATAGTTGGCGGAATGTCGACAAGAGTTACTATCCCCTGTTGCCTGGTAGTACCGGAGTAAAGATATGAACCACTTCTGAACCCTTTCCCAAGCCCTACCGCTACCGTTAGATTAGTACCTTCATCATTTCGTGAAACCGGGGGCACCGCTGAAAGTATCAATATAGCGTCTTTCTGAAGATCAATGTGGTTTATGAGCCTTAGAATAAATTCCCCTGTTTTTTTTATTGAAAGAGCTTTAAATTCTTTATACTTTGACCCGTCAACTTCTTTGAAATATCTTTCAAGTCTTGAGGTATCCCCGCTTTCAATCCAGAAAACAGATTTTATGTTTTCGTCATGGGAAATTATCTCCAATATCTCATTTTCTATGGCATCAAAATCAGTAACATAGCCTCCCGGAAATGACATGTCTAGATCCGTTGTGTATTTTGTAATATCGCCGTCTCGAATTTCACCCTTAGAATTGAGAAGAGAAAGTGCAAAACTCCGGTCTACCACCTTAGAATCATCAGCATTCCCAAATACTATTGTTAATATTCCGTTTTTTTCAAGGACGTTGGCAAGCTTTCCAAGACCGGTTGCTTCCTGCTCCTCTATCTCCTTTACTAAAGCGGGGAGAGTTATAGAAAGGACTTTGCCTGTTGGCTTATAAGCTGTTCTTTGAATATACAATTCCTTAGCTTTCATTTTATATTCAGGCACTTCTTCGCTTTCGTTGAAAATAAGGCTTGCGAAAGCATCGCTTACCGCAAGCTTTTCACCTGAAGAAATGCTTGCATATGCACTGCCTCTTGAAATTGCTTTAATAGAAGTACCAGTTCGGGTTACTAAAAGGCCTGCTGACCCTTCATTAACAATTTTTTTAAACGTCTCATCGCTGAATAGCTCATTAGCAGAAACATGATCAATTGATATAACAAACAAAAACCTGGCAGTGTTTTCTTTTGCTAAAACAAAAGGCATGCTGGAACAAGCAAGAAACAAGCTTAATATGATTACTAGTAATAGAAATTTCGAGTATTTACTTCGAAAGCTTCTCAACAAAAGCCTCAATCTCTTTTATATTTTTAAATACAATTTCCAGTCTGGCAGATTTTTTTGTCAGTTTAATTCTTGCTTTTCTTCCAAGTGCTAAGGACAGTTTTTCAAGAAGTTTATCTGTTTCTGAAGGAATCTCTTTTGCTCTCTCCCTTTTTGCACTTTTTTCGCCAAATAGTCTGCTTGTGAGCTCTGCTTCTCGTACTGAAAGTCCCTTTTTCACAATCATTTTTGCCAACTCTATCTTCTTTTCTTTCCCTTTAACCGGGAGAAGTGCCCGACCATGCCCAGCAGAAAGCTCTCCTTTTATAATCATCTCTTTCACAGGAGCTGGCAATTTTAGAAGCCTTAAAGCATTGGTGATTGCTACCCTGCTTTTCCCCACTTTTTCCGAAACTTCTTCTTGTGAAAGCCCGAATCTCTCAATGAGCATCTTAAAGCCTTCAGCTTCTTCGATTGGGTTTAGATTCTCACGCTGCAGGTTTTCAATAAGAGCAAGCATTAAACTCTTATCGTTTGAGACATCCTTAATTATGACAGGAATTGACTTAAGTCCGGCAATGATTGCTGCTCTGTAACGTCGCTCTCCAGCAACCAACTCGTATTTTGCACCATTGCGCCTCACTACTATAGGCTG
>CALIRS010000064.1 GCA_938042205.1 uncultured bacterium
ATTTGATATATCAGAAATTACGCCCTTAACAACAACGAGCTGGGACATTACGCTGTTTAGCAATTCTTTAACCTTCTTATCGTTCAACTCTTCTTTCTTAGCTTCATTTTCGAAAAGTTTATTTAGATCGACGGGGCGAACTTCTGCTCTTCCAACAACTTCAATTTTATCTGGCAATATTTCAAGAATACCGTAGTAAAGTTTCGTTTTTCCAGACACTCGTATTACATCACCAATTTTTAATCCTGGCAAATTTCCATATAGCATAATTCCAGCCGTTTCATCTTGTAACCATGTTGTCTTACTCATCAATCTATTTGGTACAACTAGAACAACGCCTGTAGCTTCCACGGTAGAGCCTTCTTTGACTTTATAAATCTCACGGATAGGTAATAAGTTAGCCGCCCATAATGTTCCAAGTAGTAACGTACTCAAAAGAGCTAAAAGAATGAGCTTCCTGAATACTCCCATAAATCTTACCTCCTACGTAAAAGTATGGTATAAATATTTTAGTCAAAAAATAGGCAGGGCAGGACGACTTAGTGTCCCTTGGCTTTCAAGCCATTATGGGAGTCTGTCGCCTGCCTTTAACCATGATAAGTTGGTTGGGTTTTTAACCCTCGTCACACTGGAGGTTTGGTTCAGCAGGCCCCTGCCCTCGCCTTTTAACCTATTCAATCGAAAGGAGGTTTTAGTATGTCTCAAAACTTCTCCATCTTTGTCGGTATTGACATCTCCAAGCATAAGTTCAACGCCTGTGCTATCCAAAATCCTAATTCTATCATCTTCGAATCTGCTTTCGATATGTCCAAACAAGGGTTTTCCTCCTTTGTTCAAAAGCTCTCCGTTTTCCCTAAGTCTTCTGTCCTTATCGCTATGGAGTCTACTGGCTGTTACCATCTTAACCTTCTTTCTTTCCTCTCTCTCAATGATTTCTCTTGTGTCGTTCTTAATCCTTTGCTTGTTAACAAATCTCTTCCCGTTGGGCTTAGGAAAACTAAAACTGACAAAATCGATGCTCGCTCTATTGCTCTTACCATTTTCTATACCCATCACATTCTTCCTACTTCTTCTTTCCTCAACTCAGATTTTCGGGATATTGCAAGGAAAAAGGAAAGCATCACTCATCAAATCTCAAGAGTCAAAAACGACATCGAAAAGCTTCTTTCTCTCCTCTTCCCTGAACTTGAAAAAGTGACCAACATCTACAATGATGCTATTTTGAATTTGCTTTCTTCTTTCCCTTCTGCTAAAGCTATCCAAAAAGCCTCCATTGATTCTTTACGTGTTTTCTTTTCAAAAACAACCGGTAGAAAGTTAAAACTTACCCCAGAAACTCTTAAAGAGCTTGCTAACAACTCCATCGCTCAGTATTGGCCAGTGAAAGAGAAGATTCTTATTCAAACTATCAAGGAACTTCGATTTTTACAAGAGCAACTTAATGAGTTTGATGAGATGCTCAAAGAATATTGCAAATGTGCTTCGCTTAATCAAGATGTTGAAATACTCACGTCCATTGACGGAATTGGTGAAAATAGCGCACTGTATTTTCTTGCCGAAGTTGGCGATATTTCAAGATTTAGCACATACAAAAAACTAATTGCCTATTGTGGGCTTGACCCAAGTGTAGATGAATCAGGCAAACACAAAGGAGAAAGCCGCATATCCAAAAGGGGCAATGCCCACCTGAGACGAATAATTTGGCTGATGAGTGTGAATGTAGTGAGACACAACGAATATTTTAAAGCATATTTTCAAAGAAAACGAGCGCAAGGGTTAGTATACAAAAAAGCGATGATGAGTGTAGCGCACAAGTTGCTAAGGGTGATATTTGCTATGATGAAAAAGCGAGAGAAATTCAATATTGAGCATACATTTTCGTCTTCTACTCAAAATTTAATTTTACATAGTTGACTCCTATGGTAATTTTCTCTTTTTACCGCTTAAAATTCTACAAATGCAGATTTTGGAGCACCACAAACTGGACATTTTTCCGGCGCTTCTTCCTCTATTGTGTATCCACAAACTGCACATATGTATATCTTTTGCGCATCGTAGTCTTTTCCTTCTTGAACAAGTTGAAGGGCTTTTTTGTACATATCTGCGTGTATTTTTTCTGCTTCCAATGCATAGTATGTACTAATCTGAGCTTCTTTTTCGCTCTGGAGTTTAGCCGTCTCATTGTAAACAGGATACATTTCGGTGATTTCGAATGTTTCACCATCTATACAAGATTTAACGTTATCTGTAACCTCTCCAAGTTTTTTAAGAACCTTGAAATGATTTTTTGCATGTACAAATTCAGCATAAGCAATTGCTTTAAATACGTTAGCTAAATTCATTAACCCCTTCTTTTCGGCATCTTCAGCAAATATTAAATACTTCATATGAGCCATAGACTCTCCAGCAAAAGCATCTTCTAAAAACTTTTTCGTCATATCCCTCATATAAAACACCTCCCCTTTAAAGTTGAAGTATTTGGAATTAATAAATATACTTGGAC
>CALIRS010000065.1 GCA_938042205.1 uncultured bacterium
TTCAGGTTCAACAGCAAGAGCTAATGCTGGTAGGCTATCTGTTACCAGGTTTATCCAAAGAATATGAACTGGCAAAAGTGGAATGGGAAGACCCAGAAAAGGTGCCAAAAAAAGAGTCAGGATCTCTGCGGAATTACTCGTGACAATGAATTTTATAAACTTCCTGATATTGTCGTATATTTTTCTTCCTTCCTTTACTGCTCTCACTATTGTTGCAAAGTTATCATCCAGTAGAATCATATCTGAGGCTTCTTTTGACACATCTGTTCCGGTGATTCCCATGGCTACTCCGATATCAGCTCTTTTGAGTGCAGGAGCGTCGTTGATCCCATCACCGGTCATCGCCACGTACTGCCCTCTATCCTGCAACGCTTTAACAATTTTTAACTTCTGCTCAGGAGCAGCCCGAGCGTAAACCCTTATCTGCTCCACTCTTTCTTCAAATTCTTCAATAGAAAGCTTATCAAGCTCTCGACCGGTTATTATCTCTTTTAAATCATCTTCAATAATATTTAATCTTCTGGCAATGGTTTTTGCTGTTAATGGATGATCACCGGTAATCATTACCGGAATAATCCCGGCCGATTTGCAGATATTCACAGCTTCTCTTGCTTCTTCTCTTGGAGGATCCATCATCCCTACAAGTCCAATAAACGTCAAATTATGTTCCGCCACATCAGGAGATATTTCATCGGGAATCCTTTCCCACTCCCTTATTGCAATCGCTAGCACCCTTAGACCATGTGATGCCATTTTTTCGTTAGCTCTAACAACCATATCTTTATCTATGGTTTTAACACCCTCGGAAGTGAGTTCGACTGCTGTTCTGGTTAAGAGAACATCGACTGCTCCTTTGGTGATTGAAAGAGTTTTTCCATTTTCACATTTATGAAATGTAGTCATCAATTTTCTTTCGGAATCAAACGGGATTTCAGCAACTCTTCGAAACTCTTCAATAAGTTTTTCTTTTTCAAACCCTTTCTCGAACGCCACTTTATAAAGCGCTACTTCTGTAGGGTCACCTATAAAGCTTCCATCTACCGCTTTTCGAGCATCATTACTGATAGCCATAGCTTTCAACATTAACTTAAGAAGAGGAGTTTCTCCATTTAACCCATCAACTGGGATAACTTTCCTGTCAATATAAACCTCCTCTACGGTCATACTGTTCAAAGTAAGCGTTCCTGTTTTATCGGAACAGATATAAGTCACAGATCCCAGAGTCTCTACTGCCGGAAGCTTTCTAATAAGAGCATTTTGCTTAACCATATTTTTAGCGCCTATTGCCAGGGTAATGGTTACTACTGCTGGAAGAGCTTCAGGAATTGCAGCAACCGCCAGAGAAATAGATGTCAAAAGCATAGTGATCAACTTTTCTCCCCGCATCAAGCCAATTACAAAAATCACTGCACAGATAACCAGCACACCGATAGCCAATTTTTGCCCGAAGTTAGCAAGCCTTTTTTGAAGAGGTGTTTTTGCTTCATCTTCAGCTTGAATCAGACTGGCAATTTTTCCAAACTCCGTCTGCATTCCTGTTTCGACAGCAATTCCTAACCCTCGTCCGTAGGTAACGAATGTCCCTTTATATGCCATATTTCTCCTGTCCCCCACTGGAAGATACCGGTCTGAAAAAGTCTCTACCGTTTTATCAACAGGTACTGACTCACCTGTGAGAGCTGATTCATCAATTCTTAGCTGGTTAACTTCTATTAATCTCAGGTCTGCTGGCACAATATTTCCTGCTTCAATCACAACCACATCTCCGGGAACAATTTCCGATGCTGTAATATTTAAGTGTTTTCCTTCACGAACAACTACTGCGTTTGGAGCTGCCATTTTTTTCAGAGCTTCCATAGCTTTTTCTGCACGATATTCCTGGATAAATCCCATAATAGCGTTGAGAATCACAATCACAATAATGGCAAATGTATCCACTGGTTCACCTATAAGACTGGAAATCATAGCGGCAATGATGAGAACGATTATCATAAAATCTTTAAACTGGTCAAGGAACATTGCAAAGGCAGATTTTCTTTTTTTCTCCTCAATCTCATTTAGTCCGAATTTTTGAAGCCGTTCTCTGGCTTCTTCAAAGGAAAGCCCTTTGGTAGAAGAATCCAGAATACTAACAACTTCCTCTCTTTGAAGTGTGTGCCAGACATTCATCGGTTATGTCCTTCGGCTTTTAAACATTTTCCATGTGTAGACCGTGATATGAATTCTTTGATCTTAATCTTTATCTCCAGATACGCTAAAAAAAATCAAAGCTGCTGAAACAACAGCTATCGCGATACCAAAGAAAAAAGTCCCCTGAGGGTCCTTCCACTCAACCAGATGTTTTAAAAAAGTAACTGCCATTACCAGGATAATCACGCTTGCCAGTTTGCTTTTAAGTTCATGAAGATTATGAACAATCAACCACTCAGGCATAGAGATTTCTTTTATCGAAAGCTCGTAAAGTCCTGCGGAAAATATAAAAAGAGCTGTTGCCACCAGGAAAATATCCATTATCTCAATAAGAGAAATGATAGAGAACGCTCTCTTGCCAAAA
>CALIRS010000066.1 GCA_938042205.1 uncultured bacterium
TTCTTATGATTTTAAAGTAGCTTTTAGTGTATGTCTGCTGCAAACCTACCACTTTCTTAAAAGCTATTTAATCCTTTAAAAGAGCTATGTCCTTTTGAACTTTTTCAAGGTCTTGAATGTCTGTTTCCAGATATTCTGCTAGTTTTGCTCTGGTGATCAGCTTCTTTTCGTAAAGATTAAGAGCAAGTTTGAGATATTTTGGGGGAAGTTTATCAGCAGAGACACTTTCTAATGTGGGCATGAACAGGTCACCCTCAACTGCTTTTTTTACATTTTTCAATGAGGAAAGTTGCCTTTTAAAGTCTGTAAATTCAATAAGTGTCTTATATTCCGTTTCTGAAATGAAGTCGTTATCTATAAGTCTGTGCAAGCAGGCAGCGTAGCTAATTCCGTACTTAAGGCAAATAGTCAGTACTTCAGCTGGACCTATCGAAGAATTTCCGGAAAGCTCTTTTTTAAGAGTTTCAGAAGGTAGCAGGAATTCACCGGCAAAGAAATCAGCAAATTTTTCATGTGGCGGTTTCTCTTTCCCCCCTGTGTTTTCGCAAACGATGAACTCCATATCTTTGTGCTTCAAAAAATGACAAAACTCATGGGCAGCTGTAAATCTCTGTCGCCCGAGTGTATTGGATGTGTTAATCATAACCCAGGGTTGTTTAGTATCTGTATCATAGTAAAAGCATCCAGAAAGCACACCATCCTCAACGGGGATTTCTACTACAAATATATTTTCAGAAGAAAGAAATTCAAAAATTTTACCTATCGGCTCAAGGTATAGCTTTTTTTCATTCCGAATTTGCCTGGCAAGTGCCAGTGCTTCCCTTCGTAATTCTTCTGAATTCATTTATCTTTACCACTGCTCTTTGTAAGTTGAAGAAGTGCTTTATAATTTGAATTCAAGCGTCTGAGTTTCGCAAGTGCTGCTCTATCACCCGGTGTAAGAGAGCTACCGGTGGATCTGGCATGAATCGGGTTAATGGGGGAGTGTTTTTCTGAAAAAAAGTAGGAAATATCAAAGCCCGTAAGTTCTGAAAATCTTAGTAGCTCACTCAAGCTAACTTTTCTTTTTCCTTTTTCAATTTCGTAAATAGCGGCGCGTCGAATTCCTAAGTATCTGGCAACGACGGTCGGGCTCAAATTCAGGGACTTTCTGACTTCTGCTATCTTTCGATTAACAGGTGGTATCTCATCCAATTTATTCTCCCTGAGAAGAGAGTGACCTAAGGACAATGTACGAAAATCGTACATAAAAATCAAGAAAAAATTTCTTTCTTCTCTTATAAAATTTTTTGAACAACTGTTTTTGATCAATCCAGGGATAAGGAAAGTTTGCCAAAAAGCGTTTTGCCAGTGAAGATTGATGTTATTTTTTAAAATACAATTTTGCTCTCGTCCATCTAATTAAATGAATTTTGGTTGGTCTTCTTTTACTTATGGTATAGTTACTTCAAAAACAGGGGAGGGATCAAATGGCTGAAAAAATTTCTTTAAGTGTTATTAAAGCTGATGTCGGAGGCTACGTAGGCCACTCTTCGACGCATCCTGAGCTAATATCAACCTCGGAAGAAGAGTGTGAAAAGGCAAAGAAGGAAGGTTTGCTAATTGATTACCATGTTACTAACTGTGGTGATGACATTGCGCTAATTATGACACACAGGAAGGGAACTGATTCTGAAGAAATCCATAGGTTTGCCTGGGAAACTTTTGAAAAAGCTACTGAAGTGGCAAAAAAACTGAAGCAGTATGGAGCCGGTCAGGACCTTTTAACGGACGCTTTTTCTGGAAACTTGAAAGGAATGGGACCAGGGTATGCAGAAGTAGAATTTGAAGAGCGCAAAAGTGAACCTGTGCTCATATTTTTAGCGGACAAGACAGAGCCAGGTGCCTGGAATCTTCCACTGTACAAGATGTTTGCCGATCCTTTTAACACTGCCGGACTGGTAATTGATCCTTCAATGCATGATGGCTTTAATTTTGAAGTTCTGGATATGATGGAACACAAAAAGGTTACCTTCTCCTGCCCGGAAGAAATTTACGATCTTCTTATTTTTATCGGTGCACCGTCGCGTTACGCCGTTAAATTTGTATACCGGAAAAGTGACGGTGAAACCGCAGCTGCTACCTCAACCCAGAGGCTGAGTTTAATGGCAGGAAGGTATGTAGGGAAAGATGACCCGGTAATGATAGTCCGGTGTCAATCAGGACTTCCAGCTGTTGGCGAAGCGCTTGAGCCGTTTACTTTCCCGCACACTGTCGCGGGTTTTATGAGAGGCTCACATCATGGACCCCTGATGCCGGTATCTCTTAAAGATGCTACTCCCTCAAGATTTGATGGCCCCCCAAGAGTAGTATGCCTCGGTTTTCAGTTAGGAGAAGGAATGCTCATTGGTCCGAGGGATATGTTTGCTGATGTTTCATTTAACAGAGCAAGGAGTATGGCAAACATGATTTCAGATTATCTGAGAAGACATGGGCCCTTTGAGCCTCACCGGCTCCCGCTTGAAGAAATGGAATATACAACTATGCCACAGGTGATGGAAAAACTAAAAGGAAGATTTGTTTCTGAATAAAACCTGAGAAATAGTTATAATTAAGAAAAGGCGAAATGAAGA
>CALIRS010000067.1 GCA_938042205.1 uncultured bacterium
TTTGCCTATGCTAGCAATGCAGTCCACTTCATACTTTTTTGAATATCCTTGTTAGTTGAGGCAAAATATATCAGGGATTCCAAATGTTTTTTAAATTTATGCAAAGACATATTTCAAAACTAAAGAATCTTGGAGTAGGAATAGTCTACCTGTTTGGTTCCAGAGCAGCAGAAACTTACACTAAGAATAGTGATATAGACATCGGAATAGTTTTTTAAAAATCCTTCCTCATTAAAAGACGTCAGAAAACAACAAATTTACATAAAGCTCTATTAAATTTTTACCGACTCTCTTGAGAAAAAATTAAAGGAGAGGTAGATGTTGTTTTCTTACAAATGGCCTCATATTCTCTTCAATTCGAGGCTATACTACGGAGAAGTTATATATGAGGCATCATTGGACTTTCGTGCTGATTATGAAGAATACGTGATGGAAAAATACCTCAATATAAAACATATTTTAGATAGATTTCAAGAAGCTACTCTTGAGAGAATTGAATGAAAACCTACCCTTAAGTAAAAACATAATAATAAATAGATTATCTGAAATTGAGGCAGACTTATTAGAACTTTATAAACTTCAGCAATTAACCATTGAAGATTTCTTGAAATGATGCCACTATTCTGCAGCAGAGTATTACTTACGAAGAGCGCTTGAAGCGGTGTTTGATATCGGGAGTCAAATACTTTCCAGAGCTTCGATGGAACTAGGAGAAAAACCTGAAACTTATAAAGAGATTGCCTTAAAACTGGGGAAAAACGGGATAGTTCCGGAGAAATTCTCAAATGACACTCTTGTTAAAATGGCCGGGTATAGAAACAGAATGATTCTCTTTTATCATGAAGTAAACAGATAAGAACTTTATCAAATCCTTCAAGATCATTTAAGGTGAGCTTGAAAAATTTTGCACTTTCATTAAAAAATTAATTGAAAGACCAGATCGTTTTGGGTTTGAAATAAAACAACCTTTTAGATAGCTCTTTTCGAGCTCTTTTCTATCTGGATCAGTTCCTCTCTAAGCTCTTTTATCTGGTCGCGAATGACTGCAGCCTTTTCGAATTCAAGTTCCGCCGCCGCCTCCGTCATTTCTTCCTCAAGAAGCTGGATAGTTCTCAAGAGTTCTCCACGCGGAAGGCTGCGCACTATTTCAGAAGTTTCCAGCGCTTCTTTTGCCTTTACTTCATGATATGAAGTAAGCTCAAGAATATCAGTAATGGCTTTTCTTATGGTCTCTGGTTTGACTCCGTGTTTTTTATTAAATTCAATCTGAATCTTTCGACGGCGTCTAGTTTCCTCAATCGCACGCTTCATAGAACCGGTAACATCATCGGCATACATGATAACCTGCCCGGAAACATTTCGCGCTGCTCGCCCGATAGTCTGTATCAACGACCTCTCATCGCGCAAGAAACCTTCCTTATCAGCATCAAGAATTGCCACCAGAGAAACTTCGGGAAGATCAAGCCCCTCCCTTAAAAGATTAATCCCCACAAGTACATCGTAATCACCACTGCGAAGCCCTGTCAAAAGCTCAACTCTTTTGAGGGTATCAATATCACTATGCATATAGCGAGCTTTGATTCCTACTTCCAGCAAGTATTCAGAGAGGTCCTCTGCCATCTTCTTCGTTAGACAGGTCACTAGAACTCGTTCCTTTTTTTTCTCCCTTTTTCTAATTTCTTTTATCAGGTCATCAATCTGTCCTTCTCTTGGCTTTACAACAACTTCCGGGTCAATAAGCCCTGTTGGTCTGACGATCTGCTCCACAATTTTTTCAGAAACCTTTAGTTCGTAAGGTCCCGGAGTTGCCGAAACAAACACTACACGAGGAACCTTTTTGATAAACTCATCAAACTTGAGTGGTCTATTATCAACCGCTGATGGTAACCTAAATCCGTATTCAACCAACGTTTCTTTTCTCGAGCGATCCCCCTCATACATTCCATGTAGTTGCGGAACTGCAATATGCGACTCGTCAATGAAAACCAGATATTCTTCTGGAAAGTAATCGAGAAGAGTGTCAGGAGGTTCACCTGGCGCTTTACCTGAAAAGTGACGAGAGTAGTTTTCAATACCGCTACAGTATCCAACAGTTCTCAGCATTTCAAGGTCATATTTCGTTCTCATTTCCAGCCGTTGAGCTTCTAGCAACTTTCCTCGGGCTTTTAGTTCATTTAGTCGCCATTCAAGTTCTTTCTCAATAGATTGAAGTGCCCGCTCAAGCTTTTCATCAGCAGTGACAAAATGAGTAGCGGGATAAATGGCTACCTGCATTAACTCTCGCTTGAGTTCTCCTGTTAGTGGATCCATCTCAATAATTCTTTCCACCTCATCACCAAAAAATTCAATCCGGAGTGCATTTTCCTCATATGCTGGGAGTATTTCCAGGATGTCTCCTCTGACCCTAAAAGTGCCTCGTTTTAGTTCATAATCATTTCGCTGATATTTCACATCTACAAGTTTTTGAAGAAAAAAGTCAAGAGATAGTGTCTCTCCCACTTTTACGAAAGCTACCTTCTCAAGATAATCCTCAGGGGAACCAAGGTTATAAATAGCTGAGACTGAAGCCACCACAAGCACATCTTTGCGAGAAAGAAGGGCAGAAGTCGCCCTTAGCCTAAGCTTATCAATTTCTTCATTTATGGAAGCGTCCTTTTCAATGTACATATCAAGGTGAGGCAAGTAAGCTTCTGGTTGATAGTAATCGTAATAACTTACAAAGTACTCTACAGCATTTTCGGGAAAAAATTGCCTGAACTCAGCGGCTAACTGTGCCGCAAGTGTTTTATTAGGAGCGAGAACAAGTGTGGGCATATTTACTTGAGCGACGACACTTGCCATTGTAAAAGTCTTACCAGAACCAGTAACGCCAAGAAGAGTTAAAAACCGGTGTCCTCGTTTTATGCCCTCCACAAGCTCTGAAATCGCCTTAGGTTGATCTCCCTTAGGAGTATAAGGTGAAATTAGCTTAAACCTTTCCATCCTTAAAAACCTTCTCTCGAAGAAAGACTTTACTTTTTTCTTCAAGTTCCTTTAAAGAGCCATTATTTTCTATTACACAGTCAGACAGTTGAGAGTAAAAATAAGAACTTTTCTGACAGGCAAAAATTGCCATTATCTTTGAAAAAGAAAGTCCTCTCCGGTTGAGTCTTTCTATCTGTGCTTTCCTATTACAGATAATTGATATAGAAACATCGCAAACTCTATCAGAGCCTGATTCAAAAAGTTTCACTGCCTCAATGGCAACTCCTTTCATACCTCGATTTCCTTTCAACTCGCTTACCCTATTTTTAACTATCTCCAAAACTACAGGATGAACATAATCTTCAAGCTTTTTAAGGTTTTGAATATCATTGAAAATGATTCTTCCGAGAGTTCTAAAATTAATCATGCCATCCATTCCAAATATCTCGCTTCCAAACGTGCTTTTCAACCAGCGCTTAATATGTTCTTCACGGTAAATTTCCTTTGCCACCAGGTCCGTTTCGATGTGATAAAAACCAAAATCTTCTAAAAATTTGCAGAAAGTGGTCTTTCCAGAGACAATTGGCCCAGTAACACCAATAACTTTAAAACTCATTCTTCTTCCAGTTATTAAATGGTGGGATGACCAAGGATTATCTCTCTATCAAGAGTGTCAATGCTCTTAACCTTGACAGTTATCGGATCTCCTTCTCTAAGAACGTTTACGCGTCGAGTATATTTTCTAAGTTCTTCAAGTGGCAAAAATCCATCAAGCCCCGGCTTCAGCCAGGTATAAACTCCCCTGGTAGTAACTTTCTTAATTCTTCCATTTATTACTTCACCCTGCTTTATGCTTTTTACTCTTTCATGCCAGATGCTTTTTTGCGCCTGCTTAATCCCTAACTGGAGTTTCCTTTTTTCAACATCTACAAAAAGCACTGCTACTCGATATTTTTCTCCCGGTTTTATAACATCAGAAATATTTTCAACCTTGCCCCAGGCAACATCTACAGTTCTTACAAGTCCTTCCACAGGCCCCACATTAACAAAAGCTCCAAAGCCGGTAATAGCAGTTATTTTACCTTCTAAAATATCACCCCTTTTAAGTTCTTTGAGAAATTCCTCTATTTCTCGTTCTTTCTTTTCCTCTATTAAAGTTTTTCTATCAAGAACAATTTTTTTCTTTTTATAATCAAAAGTTTCCACATATGCTTCAATTTCTTTCTCAACCAGGTCATCAGGATTTTCATCTCTCGTAATTCCAGATAAAGAAAATGGCAGAAAAGCATTCACTCCAACATCCACCAGATAACCGCCTTTGATTCTGCTCTTAACTTCACCCT
>CALIRS010000068.1 GCA_938042205.1 uncultured bacterium
AAAGAACTTTATTAAAAGCCTTTTTTCCAGCTATAAACCGCGTAATTTTGCGGTTCGATTCTGGGATGGCTCTGTATGGGATGAAGAGCCTGGCAAAAAAAATGATTTTATCCTTGTGCTTAAACACCCGGGAGCATTACGAAGCATGTTTCTTTTTCCGAATGATCTTTCTTTAGGTGAAGCATATATTTACGACGATTTTGACATTGAGGGCGATATCGAGGCTATTTACCCGCTGGCATTGCACCTGTACCAGATGCCGGGAAATACTCTGAGAATGTACAGGCTATTGTCACTTCTGTTGATCTTACCAGCTAAAAAAATGAAGCGTTCGAAAAGACGCGCTGTAGAATTAAAGGGCAAAAAACACACCATCGAAAGAGATCACCAGGCGATCAGCTATCACTATGATCTACCGGCAGAATTTTATAAACTATGGCTTGATAAAAGAATGACTTATTCATGCGCGTATTTCAAATCTTCAGAAGAAGACCTTGACACAGCTCAGCAAAGAAAACTTGAATATATATGCCGTAAGTTGAGACTTAAACCGGGGGAAAAACTTCTGGATATTGGCTGTGGATGGGGAAGTCTGGTAATTTATGCAGCTAAAAATTATGGAGTAGATGCTACAGGAATCACATTAAGTAAGTCGCAGTTTGAACTGGCAAACCGCTTTATTTCTGGTGAGGGCCTTAATTCGCGGTGCCGTGTTGAGTGGAAGGACTACAGACAATTAGATGAAAGAGAAAAGTATGACAAGTTAGTAAGCGTGGGGATGTTTGAGCATGTTGGTGAAGAAAAGTTACCTCTCTACTTTAAACAGGCATGGAAACTGTTAAAGACAGGTGGGGTTTTCTTAAACCACGGGATTGCCTGTTCAATGGGAGGCAGTGGAAAACCTTTAAAGTTTCGAGAAAAATATGTTTTTCCAGATGGAGAGTTATTGCCTGTGTCAACCACTTTACGCACAGCTGAAGAAGCTGGGTTTGAAATTCGAGATGTGGAAAGTCTTCGGGAACATTATGCCCTGACGCTTAGAAATTGGTTGCGTCGATTGGAGGAAAACAAAGACGAAGCTCATAAAATTGCCGGGGAGGTAAGTTATCGTATCTGGCGACTTTTTATATCTGCTTCTGCTTTCGGATTCGACAGGGGGTGGTTAAACGTTTACCAGACACTTCTTGTTAAAAATGACAAAGGTAGAAGTGGATTACCGTTAACTCGTAATGATTGGTATGAGTAAGCCCATCCGCTATGACTTATTTTTTCATTAGCGTTACGCCCTTCACGAGAAGCGTCAGAAGTGATTGAAATACCTAAGAAAAAATTTTTGGAAATTCTATAGAATTAATTGAAATATTTTTACTGTCTTTTTAAACTTATTGGAAACGTAGCTAAAATGTTTCTTTTCAATAGGGAGGCTCATTGCAAAAAGCATTTTTTAATACTCCACTAAAACCGCTCGCATTTTTATCATGTTATGTTACCCTCCTTACAGGCTTTTACTCGTTAATGTCAGGACCTTTGCGAGAATTAAGGATTTACGAGCTTTTAAAGGTCGACATAGATACTTTGAGCCGACCAGGCAGAGTGGTACTTGTCTATCATACCCTGGCAGTTCCATTTACAGCGCTGGTGGCGATATTATTTGTTTCTATGCTTCCTCTAAAAGAAGGACGTCGAAATTCTATTGTTCACGCTTTATTTTTTGGTTCTCTGGTCTCTTCCTTAGCTGGACTGATTTTTGCTTATTATAGAGGGGGAATGTTTGCTCATGGGCTTTTTCTTTTTGGTTTATCAGTAGTGTTTTACGGTGGGCTAAACCTGGCTTTATCAGTTTTATCACTGAAGCCGGAAGAAATTAAAACATGCGGAATTTTAAATTTGGAAAAAATAGCGATCGGGATTACATTTCTTTCTTACTTAATTTCAGCGATGATTGGAGCTTCTGCAGGTGCATATTTTGGTTCGGGGCTAAAAGCATTTTTGGCAGAAGATATTATTAGAGAATCACATAATTTGCTGGAGCTGGCTGTTATCTCTCACCTACACATAATGCTGGCGCTCTTGGCCTGCGCTATCATGTTACTTATTTCTCGTTATTATTCTTTAGATGAGACAACAGGAAGATACTACTTTCCGATGGTGATTCTTGGAGTCGTAATTACCTCGGTGGGTACCTGGCTTGTGATGCTACTTGAAAAGACAGCTCATAAAATAATCAATGCTGGCGTTTTTTTTCTGCTTTTATCAGCTCTGTTGCTTGCAGTCCGCGGTTTTCAATTAGCTTTTAAACAGGGTGAAAGACTTTCTTTCAGGTGGATGAATCTCGCCTATCTGGTTCTGGTTAATTTCTTTGTCACGATTCCAGGAATCTATGTCGCCGTGAACCTGACGACGTTCAGACTTCCAGAGTGGAAGGGGATTGAGCGCACTTTTGCGGTAGAACACTGGCATGTGCTCGGTGCAATTTGTGCTTTAATGACTCTGAATCTCATCTGTGATTATTTCGAACTTCGAGGAAGGCTGGTAAACTTTGTCGGTTGGGCAATGGGAATAGGTGCAACTATTGCATTTTCAGGGATTATGCTTTACATATTTCACGCTCCTTTCGAAAGCCGCGACTGGTCAAAATTCATTTTTGAACCAGGTTTGGCGTTATATTTACTAAGCGCAGTATTTTTGGTAATAGCCGTTGTTGTAAAAGGATTTAAGTCAAATAAAGGAAGCTTTGAGTGTGAAAAGAGTAAAGAATTTTCTTTAAGAGGTGAAGCTGGTTGAAAGGCAAAACATGGGTTGGAGTTCTAATGCTTTTAACATCTCTATTTGGAGCTGCTTATTCTTACGGCTCGTTTTCAATGTATATCAAGGAGAAATTTTATGGTAAGTGGTTTGTTCTTAAGGAAATTCCGTACGTTTTTTTGCCGGCAGCTGCAGTAATGGCTGGTGCAAGTTTGCTTGTTTTTGCAGGGGCAATTGTTTATCTATGGAAAGGAAAAGGAATCAGGCTTTGTGTGGGAGCTCTTGCTGCTGGATTTACGGCTGCTCTGGTAAAAGCATTAACTCTTCTTGCTACCGTTAATTCTTTTACTCCTCCAGCATGGATTTTTTCAATTATGTGTCTGGTTAGTTTAATTGCTTTGTACCATGTGCGGGAAAGTGCGGTTTGATTCAGGTTAAAAGTTGAGAGAGCGTTTTTTAAGATAGTTACGTTGGGCTATCATCTTTTAGTAATACATCCCGGGCACAAAAACGGGAATATATTGATAAAAAGTTTATTGATAAAAATTCATTGATAAAATTAGTCAGGATCTAAAAGCTTGTGAGATAAACAAAATGGATGATTTTAAAAGTGAACTTATAAAATTAGAAAGTGTTGAAAATGTTCTCACCAAAAGGCTACTGTTTGTAGGGATGCTCACAAGAGCACTTGAGCCAGATGGGGTAACCCCGGTTTTGATCGGGGGAAATGCGGTGGAATATTATACTGCTGGTGGGTATGCTACGGGAGATATTGACATTATCGCTCCGCATGAACCTGTAGATAAAGTCTTAAAAGGATGGGGTTTTAAAAAAGAAGGCAGATATTGGTGGAGTGAAGCGTTAAACATCGTGATAGAAGCACCCTCCAGCTATTTAGATGCAGAACAAAAAGAAAGATTAATAGAAGTTGAGATTGATTCTTACTCAGTTTTTCTGTTAGGAGTTGAGGATTTAATTTTGGATCGGCTGAATGCTTATGTCTACTGGAATTCTAAAGATGATGGATTGTGGGCGAAGGAACTTCTGGTGCTATATAAAGATGATATTGACTGGAGTTATCTTGAAAGCAGAGCAGGAAAAGAAAGCGTTTTAAAAGCGCTGCATGAAATGAGGCAGGAGATTTAATAACATGAAAAAAATGAATTACGTTGAACACCTGAAAAAGAGAGCGAAATTTATATCAGTACGTGTTAGGCTTGGAACTGAAAAAGTATCTTCGTCAAGACCTCGTGATCCTAAGAAATGGGAGATTCTAAGTCGGCTCGACAAAGCAAGACTCGAAAAGTGGAAAAAGGAAGGGAAACTAACTTCGCTGGGAAAAAGAAAATTTCGCTTTAGACCTTAATCTGGACAGTTTTAAAATATTTACTTGTTTAATTTTCATCTGGCGCATTCGTCTAGTGGCCTAGGATACGGCCCTCTCAAGGCTGAGGCACGGGTTCGAACCCCGTATGCGCCACCATGAAACAACCCGGGAGCAACCCGGGGGTCAGGTCTTGAATTGTGAATTCTGCAGTTCAAAAGCCTCGTATGAGGATAGCAATTTTTTCTTCTTTTCTGTTTTAAAGGCTTAAGGCAATACTGATAATTGAATTTGCAGAATAGGACTAAAGGAAATAGCCTCTAATGCTTTGACTTAAGAAAGAAGAGGAACTATCCTCATATTTAGAAATGACTCTCGTAAATCTTTTTGACCCCTGGAAAAGTGAAATCTGTACCTGTCCTGAAAAATACAGCCTTTCTCCATATACTGGTTGTGGACATGGATGTCTTTATTGCTATGCTTCCTCATACGTTCCGCGCTTTTTCTCCCCTCGAATAAAGAAGGACTTTCACAAAAGAATAAGTAAGGAGCTCAACAATATACCTCAAACAGCTATTCTTACCATTGCCAATTCTTCAGACCCATATCAACCCCTCGAAAAAAAGTACAGGTTGATGAATTATTTGCTTAAAAACATAAAAGAATTTAACTTCAACGTAATGATAGTGACTAAATCTGATTTGGTTGTTCGCGATCTGAATTTGCTCAGGGATTTAAAAGCTATAGTGGCAATTTCGCTTACGACACTTGATCGCTTTCTGGCAAAGAGAATTGAGCCAGGTGCGCCGTTGCCAATTTCCAGGCTGAAGGCGGTAGAGACTTTGTCTAGCAGTGTACCTGTTATTTGTAGATTTGACCCTCTTATATATCCCTTAAATACTTCTGAAATTGAAAAGTTAGTTCGAGAGTTGAAAGAGAGGGGAGTAAGACAGATTATTACGTCAACTTACAAAGCAAAACCTGATAACTTTAAAAGAATGACAGGAGCGTTTCCTGAGCATAAAGAGCTGTGGGAAAAACTTTATCTTAAGCAAGGAGAACGATTAAGTGGCTACTACTATCTTTCTAAAAAGATTCGGAAGCATCTAATAGAGGAAGTTAGAGATGTTGCTTTGAGTTATGGCCTTGATTTCACATCATGCAGGGAAGGATTTGAAGTGCTTAATACCTCAAGCTGTGATGGTTCCTCTATGGCATCAAGTTTTATTTCTTAGCATTTTTAGTGCTGGTTAAAAGAAAGCCTGAAAAAGGGATACGTACATGAAGTGGGAGAATATGTTTTTTTTATAATGCTGAACTGCAGAATTCACAATTCAAGACCTGACCCCGAGCTTGTTAGGATTTGCATGGGGAGGCCAAAGGAATCGATTTCTGGATTTTCTGGAATCGAAATCAGGCCCTTATTGCTTATTGAAGAAGTAATTGCAAGAACCAGGGCATCAAGTATGTCATCATATCCGACTTCTCTTAAGGAATATTTAGAAAGAATATGATAAATAATCTCCGGGGTTCTGGGAAAGATTTTTTGAAGAAGGCTCTCTCTTTTTTTAATTCCTAAGTAGTTACTTTTAGGGTAGATAATCTTCCCGGAGGAGAGCATGTGAAAACAAACTTCCGGATGAGACTCTTTTATTCTTTTCGCAAACGTCGCAATATGTTTCCTCATATAAGTATCAACTTCTTTAATTTTAGGAACAATTCCCCATACCTGACGCGATAGTTTCTTCCCGGTGTGCTTAAAGTTTTCTATAGAAGCTTTATGGTAATCACTATGGTAAATAGCATTTCGACTGGGAGCTCGGAAAACACTCGGCTTTAGTTTTACTGGAAGAATTTTTCGAGCAGCAGTGTCACAGAGACGCTCTTCAGGACCTGTGTCCCTTAGACCGATCGGGATATCAACGAGAAGAAGTCTAAAATCACCTTGAGTTTTTACTAAAGATTCAAAGTCAGAGAAGATAGCAGCCGACCAGCTACTATCTGGTTCGAGTCTAATTGCTAACCATCCGGCTTTGCAACCATCAACACCGAGATAGCTCATATAAAAATAAGTATATACTTTTGAAACATAGTGGTGCGTCAATATGGTGGCACGGTAAAGAAGTGGCATGGTAACGTGATGAGATAAGGGTAGTAAAAGGTGGCGGATGATTTTTTAAGCTAAAAATAGTGCTTTAAGTAGTGACATAACGAGGCAATTGTCTTAGGATAAAGTCTATTAGGGAGGAATTGCAAATGGCTCTCAGACAAATGTTTCAAGCTAAACTTGAGAAACTTCAAGCAGACATCATAAAGATGGGGAAAGCTACAGCTGAAATGATAGATCTTTCTCTAAAAGCACTTGTCGAACGTGACCCGTCATTGGTAGATAAAGTTCTTGAGCTTGAAAATGTTGTTGATGATTATGATAATCGTCTTGAGCAACGATGTGCTCGTTTAATCGCAACCCAGCAACCGATGGCGAAGGATCTGAGAATAATCGCCACTGCGTTTAAAGTCATTACTGACGTTGAAAGAATAGGTGATTACTCTGTAGATATCGCTTTTAAGGCGAAGGTGTTGGCGCCATTACCGCCGCTCAAACCTTATCGTGATTTTCCACGAATGGCTCAGCTTAACAAAGAGATGTTGACAATTGCTCTTGAAGCTTATGCCAGTCGTGATCTTGAAGCATGTAAAAAAGTAGGAGAAATGGATCATGAGGTTGACTATCTTTATAATGTTACTTTCGATGAGTTAATTGATTTAATGAAGATGTCTCCAGAAAATGTCGAACGTGGAGCACATTTGCTTCTTATTGGCCGTTATTTGGAAAGAATTGGAGACCATATTACCAATATTGCAGAAAGAATTATCTATATGGAAACCGGTGAGATTGTTTCAATAAATATATAGTAATAATCAGGATTATAATGGTTCGTTTTTAGGTGTTTCCAATAGGGATGGAAGAAAAAATTGTAAGAGCCCACGTTTATGTTTCCGGTATTGTTCAGGGCGTTTTTTTCAGGTCAAATACTAGAAATATAGCACGGAGTTTAGGATTATGTGGTTGGGTGAAAAATCTTTTTGATGGGAGAGTAGAAGCTATATTTGAGGGTCCGCAGGATATGGTAAAAAAGGCTATTGACTGGTGTAGACATGGTCCGCCAGGTGCAGTTGTTGAGGACATAGAGGTGAAATGGGAAGAGCCTGAGGGCGAAATTGATTTTCGAATTATTTATTAAGGTTGAAAAAAGTGTCGATTTCAACATCTTTATCTAAGATTCGGGTATGAGACTCAGGAAGGTTACGGACCTTTCAAGTGAACTTGAAGGATTGACATTGCAGGCATTTCTCGAAGAAGAAGGTATAGAATCAGTTATTAGAAGTTTTGAAGTTCCATTTTACAGGGAAAGCTTTACGGGAGACTTTATGAGTGTAGGGGCTTCATTTCATGGAAGATGGGGAGAGTTGCTCGTTAAAGAAAGCGACTATGAGCCGGCAATTTCAACTGTTAAAGATCTAAAAAAAGATAAGTAAAAGAATGTTTTTTTAAGTTTAAGGTATGTGTTGCTTTATATAAACAAGTGTCCTTGCGTTTTATTTATTTTCATTCTTTTCTGTTCTTTCAGGCTTCTCTTCCTTTTTCTTGTAGTCGGTCACGTAAAATCCACTTCCTTTAAAAACAACCCCTACTTTACCTGAAATAATTCTTTTTGCTGGTGCACCACAGTAGATGCATTCTCCGATAACTTCATCAGTTAAGGGTTGAAAATTCTCAAATATTCTACTGCAATTTTGACATTTGTACTCATAAATTGGCATTTTCAGATTTCCTCCAAATGCATTTTAATCAGAGTGTTGTGATAATTATTACTCAGAATTTGCAGTTTGTAATTTTAACAAAAATTTTTCTTGTTCGAAAGAGTGAAGGTCACCCCCGCTGCCAGCCTCCGGCTGGCAGCGGGGGTGAAAAAGATATATCCTGTTTCCCTATGAATTCTCCACCCGAAAAACAAAAGACCTCTGTAATATTGACATCATCAATACTGATTTTCTTAATGGCGATATGGGGTTATTCTTTTGTGGGGATTAAGTTTCTGCTTAACGAACTTAGTCCATTTAACCTTACTATTCTAAGGTTTTCTATAGTTGTTTTTGCCATTATTGCTCTTATGATAATAGATCTAATAAGGGGAAAAATTTGGCCCAGGTTGAGAAGAGAAACACTATGGCAGCTTGTTGGTCTGGGATTAATCGGTGTTATAGGATACCATCTAAGTCTTAACACAGGAGAAATGTATACCTCTGCTACCATTGCCAGCATCATCGTATTTACCAGCCCTATCTTTGCTGTTCTTCTGTCTTCGAAGCTTTTAGGGGAGAAAATAACAGGTCAGAAGATTTTTGGAATAGCAATAGCATTCACTGGAGCAATATTAATAAGTGTTTTTGGACATGAAGAAATGAGCTTAAGCTTAAAGAGTGTTTCTGGAGGTTTGATTGTCTTGGGGGCTCCTGTCTCGTGGGCGATCTATACAGTGTTTGGTAAAAAATTTTCGCAGAATTCTCCAGAAGTAAGCCCGCTTTACTTCTCACTCTACACCATGCTTTTTGGAAGCCTTTTTCTAATTTTCCTTGTCAGAAAAGCAACTCTCACTCAACTAATTAACCTTTCGCCTTTTGGATGGGCTAATCTTCTTTTTCTCTCTCTTGCCTGTAGTTTTCTGGGCTATATTGTTTGGTTTAAAGCACTTGAAAGCCTGGAAGCAGGGAAAGTAACCGCTTTTCTTTACCTGGTGCCCGTTTTTTCAGTACTCTTTTCAAGACTTTTTTTGAGAGAATCACTGACCTATTTGTTAGTTGCAGGAGTTCTTTTGATTTTTCTTGGTGTATGGTTTATTGAATCAAATTCATAAATTTTGCTTTTTGATTATTTTCCTGTCGTAGTTTGTTGGTAAAATTTCTGCATCTTTTATGAAAGGAAGTGGGGCAGTTGGACTTTGGTAAAGCTTTCTCTTATCCATTTGAGGACTCAGAGTGGTTGAAAAAGTTTGTTATTGGTGCCATAGTTAACCTGATTCCCATTGTTAACTTTGCAGCTATGGGCTATGCAGTAGAGACTCTTTCAAGAATTGTCAGGGAAGGATTTGGAACTTTGCCCGAGTGGGATG
>CALIRS010000069.1 GCA_938042205.1 uncultured bacterium
CTACGCGAAAAAATTATTACATGACAGGGTTTAACGCGATACTTTTTAGAAAATGTATGACTTTCTGAGGTGGATATTATACCAGAATACGTGCTTTTGCAGGCATAACAATACGCACTGATGTCCAGCTACCTACAACACTATCTACCGTGAGACCATATTCTTCTCCGAAAAGGAGTTTTAGTCTGTCATTTATAAGACTCAAACCGATTCCAAGGCCATTTCCGCTTCCTTTTAGGAGTACTGTAGGAAGCTTTTCAGGAGGAATACCATTACCATTATCCTTCACTTCAATAATTCTTAAATCTTGAGTGCTGTGATCTCCGATATCAATTACCAGGGGTCTGTCATCGGGAAATCCATGGTTGATTGAATTTTCGACGATTGGTTGCAGGGTAAATGGCGGAATGGGCCATGAAAGTGCTTTCCTTGAAACTGAAACATTATAAATTAATCTTTCTCCAAACCTTGCTTTCTCAAGTTCCAGGTAGTTAGTTACATAGTTAAGTTCTGAATCGAGTGTTATCAAGGTTTCATCGCCGTTTTCAAGGGTGGTTCTGAAAAAGTTTGAAAAATCGAGCAGAATTCTTCTGGCTTCAGCAGGATCACTACGGCAATAAGAGACTGCTGTATTCAGTACATTGAAGAAAAAGTGCGGGTTTATCTGTGCCTGTAAAGCTCTAAGTTCTGCCTGACAGGCAAGTGTTTCCAGTCTTGATATTTGAGAAAGTTCAAGCTGAGTCTCCAGGAGATGTGCAAAGCCTTCAGCAATAGCAATTTCAGCATCAGAAACTTTACCTTCTTTTCCGTAATAAAACTTAAGAGTGCCTACACAGTCACCCGCTTGTTTTAAAGGAACAATTATGGCTGCTTTTAGCGGGCACATTTTCTTTGCCGGGCAACCTATTTCTTTTGCAGAAGAAAGTATCATGGTTTTACCTGTTTTCAGGGCTTCCCGCGTAGCTGAAGTCATTATCTTTTTCCCTTGACGGTGGTGGTCTGATCCACTGCCAACGAATGCCAGCACTTTGCTGGAATTCGTCACCGCAATAGCGATTGCTCTCGTTTCCGGAAAAATAGCTTCTGCCACTCTGGTAGCTGAGGATATGGTGAGCCCCTGCCTTAAATAAGGAAGCGTTTGGCGAGCTACTCTGAGGATTTTTCTTACCTGTTCGCTTCGAGCTCTATCAGATTCTCGGTCAATCCTTTCATTCAGCAATTTAAGTCCAAAGAAAACAAGCCCTGCCACAAAAATAAAATAGAAAATAAAATAGAAACTAAAGCGGGTTAGCTCAAAAAGCACTGCAGCTAACAATAATATAAAAGCACTGCTTATTGAGATATATAACATTGAACTGAAACTTAAGAAGCGTTTCAATTTTATTCCTCACTTAAGGGTTTGAACATAAATATTAATTAATAGTATACATTATCTGCAGTCTTAAGAGTCAGCGTATAAGGCTATGTGTCTTTCAGCATATTCTCGGGAGCTGTTCGCCGGTAAGCATGGTTAGAAAACGTCTGGTGCCAAGAGGGGTTAAGACGAACACGGAAGCGTTGCTGTTTACTGGATTTTCAGCATAGCCAATGATTTGCGCATCTTTTCCGTCTGGATGATTTCGAATCGCAGTGAGAGCTTTTTCTGAAAAATCAGGATCGACGAACAGTATAAACTTACCTTCATTGGCTACATAAAGAGGATCAAATCCAAGTATTTCACAGGCTCCAAGAACCTCTTCCTTAACTGGAACTTTTTCTTCTTCAATCACGATAGTCACATTCGACTGGCGTGAAATTTCATTAAGTGTAGTGGCAACTCCCCCGCGAGTTGGGTCTCTTAGAGCATGAATTGCATTAGAGGGGATTTCCGAAAATAGTTTTTCAATAATGGAATTGAGAGGTCGGACATCGCTGACAACAGGTATGTTCAATCCCAATCCTTCTCTTTCTGACATTATTGCCAGCCCATGATCGCCAACCGTTCCCGAGATGATAACTGCATCCCCAGGTTTTACATTGATACCGGAAACATCTCTTCCTTCTGGAATGATTCCGATTCCGGAAGTGTTAATAAATATTCTGTCTGCACTGCCTCTTTCAACTACTTTGGTGTCACCAGTAGCAATTTCTACTCCAGCGCTTTTTGCAGTTGTTGAGATGCTTTCAAGAATTATTTCCAGTTCATTTAAGGGCATTCCTTCCTCGATAATAAAAGCAAGTGATACAGCTAACGGTATAGCGCCCTTCATAGCAAGATCATTAACTGTACCGGCAACTGCAAGCTTTCCGATATCTCCGCCGGGAAAAAAGATGGGCTTAACCACGTAGCTATCGGTGGTGAATGCAATTCTAAAATTTCTTTTTTCTGCAACAATAGGGATTTCGCATGAATCGTCGAGAACGGAAAGAAGATCACTCTTAAGGCTGGGTGCTATCTTTTTTTCAATAAGATCATGCATCAACTTACCACCAGAGCCATGTGCCAGAAGGATATAATCTTGCTTCAAATAGAAACCTCCCTGTCGAACAATTATCGTAATAAAAAAAGCAAGGATTTTGGATTTTCATAATGGGTTTGTTCAAAAATTTATTTAATAAAAATGAAATCATTGATTTAGCTAAAAAATAATTTCAAAACTTTTAATCTCCAGTTTTTTCAATCAATCTGACCATTCTAACTGCTGGAGTAAGTCGAGAGTTTCATTAGCTGCTTCTTCGTCAATTATCTGCATTCCATAACCAGCATGAATAAGAATGTAGTCACCGATTTGCGCATCCGGAAGGAGAGCCAGTGAAACTTCTCTCGTGGTTCCTGCAACATCACAAATTGCGTTTCTAAAGCCAGCAATTTCTTTTATCTCAATAATTTTACCAGGCACTCCCAGACACATCTGAAATCACCTCGCAGGTATTTTAACACAGACAGCTGTATGAGCAAGTAATATTCTACCCGAGTGGTGGTAAATTAACGTGTTTGCCGTGTGCTGGGCTGGTTAAGCTTATCTCGAGCAACAATATTTCCGGGATCAATTTCTCTATA
>CALIRS010000070.1 GCA_938042205.1 uncultured bacterium
GATCTTTTGCTGCAAGTACTTCTAGTGCACCTTCACCCGAATCAAGAAGTGAATCACCGTATTTTATCGCATCATCGAGAGTAACACCTTGGAGAAGTAAGTCGCCATAACTCTCCACTTGCTCAATGGTTATTCCACTTACATACAATTCCCCGTATTTCTTAAAATCAGAACCTCCGACCTGTTTGTAGGTTTCTTTTAAATTTTTATAACCAAAGGTCTTAATATCATCAATGCTTAAACCAAGCTTGTGTACTGCTATGTGCAAAGTTCTAAGTGCAGTGTTTGCTTGAGCAGCTTTGGGAGCACCCTTTGATGGTGCCGCCGCAGAACCGGTGGCGGAAGCAGATGCAGCATCTTCTGCACCTCCTTCTTGTGCGTGAGCCGTTGCAAAAGCAATGCAAATAGATAGGATTGCGATGAAGTGTGTGGATAGTAGTTTCATTGTGTTTAAAGGTGTTTGTACTGATTAAATGCCGAAGTTGCTTTAATTCAAGCTTTTTGTTCAACTAAATAGAAATAAATTAACTTTTTTGGTGCCGAGGGCGAGATTTGAACTCGCACATCCTTGCGGACACTAGAACCTGAATCTAGCGCGTCTACCAATTCCGCCACCCCGGCATTTAATCAGCTATTACAAAAATCTTTGTAAACTGCGACATTAATTTTGTTGAAATTTATAAGGGACTGCCCGAACTCGTCTCCCATCATTGTGCCTTTTTAAGTATGGGTCGGACTCGGGAGAATCGTCGTTTTCCAGAAGTTCAGGTGAATCAAAAACGTGGGAAATTCTCAATGTAATGTTTGATAGCAGACGATTAATCGATGACTTTTTTTTGTTACCATGAATCAAAGTCTCAATCGGATAATGCATGAGTTTGTATCTTTCGATAGCATTCTTGATAAATTTCGCATTGTCGTTGGATCGATTGCAAAAACACATGGCGTCTGAAAAGTGAGCTGCACAATCTAACCATGTGAAAAAAGGTTCTTGTTCCAGTAGATCAGAATCGACAAATGTGATTATCCTAGCAAGTGAAAGTTCTTGGTTGTGATCGAGGAGATCAATGAGACCTTCAATCTGGGATGAAATCTCTTCATTTTGAGAAAAAAAGAGGTACCATTCTGAAGAAAGGGGGAATTCTCTAATTTGAAATTCGAATCTCCCGTTTATTAAGTTCCAAGAGAATTGATGGATGTTTTTAGAATCAGTTTTGAAATTTGCTAGGAAAACAGGCATTTCTGAAGTTTTTTCATTTGTAAAAACTTCAGCTAGTATTGAGTGGCAATTTGAATGAGGTGTCCCTATGACGGCAAAGATTTCGCCTTTCATTATTTACTTCAATGATTCTTCAAAGGACTTGCATTGTGCGTTGTGTCTCATGTAATGATCTACTACCACAAGTGCAGTCATGGCTTCCACAATAGGAACGGCTCTTGGTAAAACGCATGGATCATGTCTGCCGCGTCCCATGAGTTCAGTTTCCTGCCCCTGATTATCCACTGTTTTTTGGGATTGTAGTACAGTGGCAGTTGGTTTGAAGCCAATTCGAAAATGTAAGTTTTCCCCATTGGTTATTCCACCTTGAACTCCGCCGGAATTGTTAGTACCAGTACGAATTGAGCCATCCTTATTTTCGAAAAGGTCATTATGTTCAGAACCTTTTAATAAAGTTCCTTCAAACCCACTTCCTAATTCAAATCCTTTCGTTGCCGGAAGGGAGAGCATTGCTTTGGCTAAATCGGCTTCAATACGATCAAAGACAGGCGAACCGAGTCCAACGGGCAATCCTTCAACGATGCACTTTATGACCCCGCCCACGGAATCTCCAGCCTTCTTAATTTGAAGAATCCTCTCTTCCATTTCCTTTGCTGTTTCTGGATGAGGGCAACGTGTAGGGGAGGATTCAACCATTTCTAGACTGGGAGGACGCGGGAGGTCGGGGCACATTATATCGTGTATGCGCTCCACATATGTACTAATCGAAACGCCTATGTTTGATAAGAGCTTTTGTGCAATGGCACCAGCTGCGACGCGAGCAATTGTTTCACGTGCCGATGAACGACCACCACCCTCGTGGTTGCGAATTCCATACTTGGCTTGATATGTATAGTCAGCATGTGAAGGTCTGAATTTTTCCTTCATTTCGTCATATGCTTGTGGGCGAGCATCTTTGTTTCTAACCAACATGGCAATTGGAGTACCTAATGTTAGATTTTCGAATACACCTGATAAAATTTCTATTTTATCTGCTTCGTCTCTAGGGGTGGTAATTTTACTTTGCCCAGGTCGTCTTCGATCGAGGAAAGGTTGAATGTCAGACTCTCTTAAGGAGAGGCGAGGCGGGCATCCATCAACTACGACACCAATGCCTCCTCCATGACTTTCCCCCCAGGAAGAGATGCGAAAGATTGTGCCAAAAGAATTTCCCATGTCGTCATTATCCTGAATCTAGACTGTAAAGCAAAACAATTTCAAAACTTTTGGAGCTAATTGATTGATATGAAAAATTGATAAATAAACAAAAATCAAATTACATGCTGATTTGGGAATGGTATTTACAATTGGGATAAATTTGACCATAAGTACTTTAGGTCGGGTCCCATGCGACTGTTTTTAAACGAACCCCGTCAGGTCCGGAAGGAAGCAGCGGTAGTATTAAGAAAAGTGTGCTGTGGGGTGCCTGGCCTTTTTTTTGGTATATATACCAAAAACTGAACACTTTCCCTTGCGTGAATTCCAAAGAAACATCAATGATACTTTCATGACCCAAAGCTCTTATCAAGTAATTGCCCGAAGATGGAGACCCACGCAGTTTTCCGAACTGGTCGGACAAGACCACATTGTTCGAACTTTGGGTAATGCAATCAAATTGGACAGGATTGCTCATGCTTACTTATTTGTTGGACCAAGGGGGACAGGGAAAACTACCTCAGCTCGTTTATTTGCCAAATCCTTAAATTGGGAACAAGGCCCGACATTGGATGTTCCGGATGATTCCGAAATTGGTAAAGCGATTATGGATGGAAGATGTTTGGATGTTATAGAAATCGATGGTGCTTCGAATAATTCAGTCGACCAAGTTCGTGACCTAAGAGACGAGTGCCAGTATGCACCCTCACAATGCAGGTTTAAAATTTATGTAATAGACGAAGTTCACATGCTTAGTCAGGCAGCTTTTAATGCATTACTAAAGACTTTGGAGGAGCCTCCGCCTCATGTAAAATTTATTTTCGCCACAACTGAGTCAAATAAAGTGCTCCCAACTATCATATCCCGATGCCAACGTTTTGAATTTAGGTCGATAGCGGTAGAATTGATTGTCAGTAAGTTAGTTCAGATTTGCGAAACTGAAAAAATCGATGTTGAGAAAGAAGCATTGCATGCCATTGCCAGAATGGCTCAAGGAGGCATGCGAGATGCCCAAAGTATCTTAGACCAAATGATTTCATTTTGTGGAAAAAAGATTTCACAAAGTGATGTTTTAGAAGTTTATGGTTTAATCTCCCACGAACGCATCGTGCGTTTGTGCGGTCTTATCATTGAGGGCGATTACAGTCAGATTCTTCTTGAGACAGACGCCTATGCTAAAGAGGGAATCGATTTTTATCGGGCACTGACTGACCTGTCGGAATACGCAAGACAGTTGTTGATGGATTCGGTGAACAAAGCTGAAGCAGTTTACCCTGAGCAAATCGTGAGAATACTTGATGCCCTGAAGGCAGGTGAGCCTCTTGTCCGAAACGGATTGTCCGAGAAAACAAACTTTGAAGTCACCATACTGCGTGCTGTAGAAGCTGGGAAGTCTAGACCCATTGATAAAGTTATCAGACAAATTTCAAATTTGTTACCTGAGGCAGCAGAAAAAAAAAAGCATAACCAAAATAGCCTGAGCCAAGCTGACTTAGTTTCCTCTGACAAAGATGTAAGCACAGAAGGCGACGGTCCCTCCAAAGTTTCTTATCAAGCAGTAAATGATCATGATGAGTTATTGCTTGATGAAAGCTCTCCTCTAAAAGAAAAGCCTAAAATCGAAGATGTGACCGCTTCTTCCCTTGCCGCTCAATCTGATGAGGGTGCTGATTCTAAGACTTTTAGTATGG
>CALIRS010000071.1 GCA_938042205.1 uncultured bacterium
AGCAGGTGCTGTTTTCATGATGAATCCTTCAGAAGAGGAAATGGGAATGGCAACTGAGGCAGAAAGCATGGAAATGGAAGAAGCGACTGACGCAGATGCTGATGATGACTCCGAATCCACCTTTGAAAATAATCTCTAACACGGATGTAATGAGGGGTTTTCAAGCGATGCCTTCGCTGGTCAAGGATTGTGAAAGATCTGTACGACTTTGAGGAAGAAAAAGAGACAAGTGTCAAGAAACTAACTCGGTCAAATTTGAGATTGAGACCTCCAAATCGATACTAAAATGTATCAATTATTTTCTAAAGTTGAAATTGATTGGTTAGAATATTTTCAAAATTCAAATCAAATGAAACTGTAGCTAATTAATCGTGTCTTGTAATAAATACCACTATTGAGTTGATTTAATGATTGAATTTGGAATTAATTTCTTTCTTGCTTATGCCAAAGAAAATATAAGTGACCTTGGGTGTGAGTTAACTGTGATTGAGCGTGAGACGCAAAGAAACCAACAATCATAATCCTGATTTTATTTCAGACAGAGTTAGGATCCAAACTCGCATCTTTTCCCTAAATCTCCCCTCAAACAGGACAAAATATCTTCTCATACCATTGTATATAATATTGATTTTGAGCACCTTTGCAATTCTTGAGGCAAATCCTTGGCAGAATGATTTACCAAGTACGGTCGATGCTTACGGAGACAAGACGACTAATCCGATAATCGATGTGCCATGGTTTGATCTTGAAGTAGTTCACTTTACCGAACTTAAGTTTGGAAAAAATATCATAAATACAACGTTTGAAAACAACAATTGCCATTTAGTTGTCTCAAAAAATACTCCTATCATCGCTCAAAATCCTGAGGGAGAACAAATTATTTTGTTATTTTCTGACAGTTCCATCGACGTTTCGAAAATCCCGATGAGCGTATGTGATCAAAAAACAATTACTCATGGGACAGCTTATCTCAGTCCTTCAACAAACGAATCGTTTGTAGTAACGTTTTTTGCGCCTAATGGAATGAGCCTGACTCATGATTCAAATTATCAATTCATACGGTGGACCCTCCTTGGATTATTATCTTCGATAGTTATACTGGCAATTGAACAACCAGAACTGAAAAATAAACTCCAAAAAATAAGGAATAATTATTCAAACCTGAACAAAAATAATGATAGTTGGGTGTTTTCCAATCCCGAAAAATTCCTAGACGACGAAGATGAAATTGGAAAACTTATAGATGAACATCCAAGAAATTTACAGAAGGCAGAATCAAGCATATTGACACCTTGGTTTTTTGTTGTTTCAAGTATATTCTTATTTTCCAGCGTGATTGTGATTGAATTTGCTCATTTCAATGGAATGAATTTGTTGAATTTCTTGAATAATGACGTAGACCAATACGTGAATACTGGTTTATATTTCATATTCGTTATTTGTTTTGTATTACCATTATTACCATTTTTGTTAATTGGACTAATATTTAATTTGCCGAATATCTTTCGAAATAGTTTCGGTGTAATTTACAAAAAACAAAGAATTACTAGATTGATGGACGATACGCCTACACAAACTGTGCGGGGATTAGCTGTAGGTAGAGTTGAAATTGCAGGTGTAGCATTAATTGAAGAATCAGATGAAAAATTGACATCCAAAGATTATGAAGCAATGACGGTATCCCAATTAAAGGATTTATTAAATGCCTCTAAATTACCTGTTTCTGGAAGAAAAAATGAATTGGTTTCAAGACTCCTCGAATCAAATAACAGAGAAGATAAACATCCGATGATTATTGAGAGAAAGGAGAACTCATTTTTTGGAATTAAAAATCCTGATGATTGGCCAATACTCAAGCATCTAACATTAACCAAAATGGAGAGATATAAAGGAGTTACCAGAAGAGATTCTGAATCTTCTAGCGACGAAATTTCTTTTTTATTAAATGATGGTACAGGGAGCATTAGAGTACAAATGCCACGAAGTTGTTATATTTTAGGTGAGCGTGTCTCGATACAAAGATTTGGATTAGTTGTCGATGTTACTTCAAATTGGTCGATTGCTCATGGAGATCCTGTTCTTGTGATAGGAGAAGCCATAATTGGAGAAAATAATTCTGTTTATGTTGGCCTCAACTCGACTGAAAAAGATAAATCTGTTGTGTTTAAAGGAACAGAATGGACTGTAATGAGTAACTTCCGCTCAACTTTGGAGTATTACTTGGTTGATATTTTCCTATTCCTTTTCCTAATTATAACATTATTTCGACTATTTTAAATTGTAATTTAGAGAGTTAAACGAAAATTTTGTTTTTTTGACCCCCTTTTACTCAAACGCAGTGCATTGATTTACGAAAGTGGACGTGCCGAGATTTGAACTCGGGGCCTCTACCATGCCAAGGTAGCGATCTTCCAACTGATCTACACGCCCTAATTGGTGCAAAGCCAGCGAATCACACGCACATCATAAGCATTGTCAAACTTCAAACACCCCTCCCCTTTGGCCACTCCATGGAGCCAGATGAAGTCCTTGCTTCATTGTTGGATGATTTGCCAACGGCTGTTTTTTCTCCTTGGGTGGCTGAGCGTGTATCCCTCACTTGGTTAAGAGAAATTGATGACAGATTAGGCATGACTCGTTTTGAAGAAGGAGCGGCGGAATTGGTTCGCAGGCGCCGATTACGCCTTGATCCGGGTCCGATCACCATCGGTCTACCTCCCGGGCTCAAGGAAGAGCCTGCACTTATGCGTCACACACTCGCCCATGAATTGCTTCACGCCATTGGTTT
>CALIRS010000072.1 GCA_938042205.1 uncultured bacterium
CTACCTGGAACCTACGAATCAGAAACTCCTAAAAGCCTGAATGAAATTACTCAAGAAACAGGCATCAGTGCTGATTTTATCCTCGACCTTGAAAATTATGGACTTATTGAAGCAATCAATACTTCTGATGGCAAAAAATTCTATCCTCAAGATTTAAGCATTATCCAGGCTGCTTACAATCTTTCAAGTTTTGGCATAGAACCCAGGCATTTGAGAATTTACGAAAATTTTGTGTCAAAAGAAGCTCTCACTTTTGAACAGATAATATTCCCTATAACACGACATAAAACTCATGACGTCAGCGATGCCGTTAAGAAAACATATGATACCCTTCTTCGGTGTTCACTGGCACTCCAGACGAGCCTCTTAAAAAAGATATTGAAGAGAAGATTCCCTGATATTGATTTTTAAAGCATGAAAGATAATTCTAATAATCCTAAATTTGTTTGTGACGCAATGCTTGGAAGATTAGCAAGAAAAATGCGTCTCCTCGGTTTTGATGTCATTTACCATGATGGTGATGATAGAGAATTTGCCAGAATAGCAATCTCCCAGAAAAGAATTCCTATTACGCGAGACACCCAGATAGCTCAATATAAAATATTTCGCCGTTCAGGTATCCCGGTAATCTTTCCAGAGTCTGATGACTATCATTTTCAGTTAAAAGAAGTGATCTCTTTCCTCAGATCTTCAGGCTATGAAGTTGAAACAATCATTAAGGAAGCGAATACACGCTGTTCGCTCTGTAATACAGAGATCTCTAAAATAAAAAAAGTATCAGCTCAATCAAGAGTCCCGGCATTCGTATACCTGACTTCTAAAAATTTCTATTTTTGTGCCAGATGTCAAAGAATTTACTGGGAAGGCACCCACGTTTCATCTTATGAAAAGGATTTAAATATTGATTTTAGAGAAACTTGTGAAACCCTGTAAATATAAGATTTCCAACAAAAATGTTTAAGAATATAAGAAAGCCGGAAATTATAAAGAGGTACTCCGTCAACTCTCGCTTACTTTCTTTTGGAAAAAGTCCTGAAATTGCCGGCACCGAAAAATTATAAATCAAGACAAAGAGTGTGGTAATTGCCTTTGCAGAACCAAAGCCTTCCTTTAAAGTACCAAGAATATAGGCTATAAGCAGGAGAACGGTGCCGATTCCAAAATAAGCAACATCAAATTTAAATCTAAGCTCCATAACTGGTTTTAAAATTTCATCGTTCATGGACTTTTTACGGGCAATAATTTTTATAAAAGCACTGCTAAAACCAGAAAGCAGTAAGAAGATAACCGCGAAAACAGCCAGCAAAGCATGCAGATAACAAATCTTAAAGGGATTCATGCTAAATAACAACCTCCTTCGCCAACACTCCTTCAGTTTTCAGCTTTATTTTCAACAACCCCTTCATCACCAATTTTTATTTGATATAGTTTACAATAAAGAAGTGCTGATTTTTAAAACTCTTATCTTCAAAAATAAATCCTTTTTTAACATGTCTAAAGCGGTTCAATGTTTTTAGGTCATACTTATGATGTAAAATTTGAGATGAAAATACAGGTTTAAACGGAGATAGAAATAAAGCAAAAAAGGACAATTAAAAAGTCTCATTTATATAAACCATCGCAAAAGCTTTTAAACACAAACTTTGCTCATCCCTCTGAGCGAGTTTGTGCCGAGATACTTGATTATTACGGAATCAACTGGGAATACGAAGCAAGAACTTTTCCTATTGAATTTAACCGTAAAGGGAAAGTCGTAGCTTATTTCACACCAGATTTTTATCTGCCTGATTTTGACCTTTATATCGAACTTACAACTATGAGCCAGAAGCTGGTAACCAAAAAGAATCGAAAGATAAGAAAACTTAGAGAATTATTTCCAGGAATTAATATCCGAATCTTCTATCAAAGAGATTTTAGAAACCTCATCTTGAAATATGGCCTTTACAAAACTAGAAAAGATTTAATGCCTGAAAAGCACAACAAACCAGACTCCAGGAATATTAAGAGCTTAAACAATTTAAACTGAAGAATTTTAGATAATCTTCTGGTATTCTTAATATATTTATCATCTATAAGCATTGAAAATGAATCTTAATGACCTGGTAAAGACTTATATAAAAGAAATACTTATAACTGAAGAAGAGATTCATAAACGTGTCGTGGAAATCGGCAAAGAGATAACTGCAGACTACGCCGGCAAGGACCTCGTACTTGTATCTGTTCTCAGGGGTGGAGCTTTCTTTTTAGCAGACCTCTCACGCGCAATTGATCTTCCTGTCACTATAGACTTTATAGCCATTGCCAGTTATGGATCTACGAGTAAACATACCGGTATCGTCAGGCTGGTAAAAGACCTTGAAGAACCTATTGAAGGAAAGGATGTATTAATTGTTGAAGATATTATTGACACCGGACTCACCATTCAATATTTAACAAAAACCCTTAAAGCACGAAAGCCTGAAACAATTGAGATCTGTACCCTCCTTGACAAAAGTGTTAGACGGTTAGTCCCGCTATCCATTAAATATCGAGGGTTTGAGATTCCCGATGTGTTTGTAGTCGGTTATGGACTTGACTTTGACCAGAAGTTTCGAAACATCCCTTTTATCGGTATTCTGAATATCGAGGAGCTGATATAAAGTATGTTTTTATTACTGACCCGAATGGTTGGCCGAAGAATCGTCCTCTCCCTTACTCTTTTAGTCTTTCTCCTTACGACGGGGACTATTGCCTTTGTACTCATTGAAAAAATGAATTTCTGGGATGCTCTCTATATGACAGTTATTACCATTTCTACGGTTGGATATAAAGAAGTTAAGGAGCTTTCCCATTACGGGAAAATTTTTACCATGTTTTTAATTCTTACAGGTGTAGGAGTACTTTTTTATACTCTTGGTACTTCTATTGAATATTTCTTCGGAGATTTCATTGAAATCGGAATTCAGGAAAGGAGAATCAGAAAAATGATATCTCGCTTAAAAGATCACTTTATCATATGTGGCTACGGAAGAGTAGGGGAGCAGGTAGCCCTGGAAATGAAAAAACTTAAAGCTCCCTTTCTTATTATTGACAATTCAGAAAAAAGAGTCGAGGCTGCAAAAAAAGAAAACTTTCTTGTTATTAAAGGTAATGCAACCGATGAGGAAATTTTGAAAGAAGCCAATATTGAAAAGGCGAAAGGCCTTGCTGCTGTGGTTGGAAACGACGCTGACAACGTATTTATCGTTCTAACCGCGAGATCGCTTTCCCCTGAAATTTTTATTGTGGCACGTTCCAATACACTCGAAGATGAAAACAAGCTTTACAGGGCAGGTGCAGATAGAGTACTTTCTCCGGCAGTATTCGGTGGAAGAAAAATTGCCTCTCTCCTCGTAAAACCCGGGGTTTCTGAATATATAGATGCACTAAGCTTTGGTGAAATGCTTGAATTCCAGATCGAAGAATATCAAGTTCCGAAATCATCGCCTCTTGTGGGAAAAACACTTAAAGAGTCAAAAGTTAGGGATTTAACTGGTGCTGTGGTGATTGCAATAAGCTATCCTGATGGTAATGTAGAAACAATTCCAAGAGCAACTACTTCGGTCGACGCTGATTCAAAACTAATTGTGCTGGGAACACCTGAGCAATTAGAAAAGTTTGAAAAAAAATTTATCGAAACTTAATCTTAGTATACCGGTTTTACTATTTGAACTCGTATGGTGCCAACTCCACCTATTCCAAGTGCTTCTGCACAACCTCTGGAAAGGTCAAACTCTCGTCCTGACACAAAAGGTCCTCTATCGGTAACCCTGGCTACAATCCTTCTGCCGTTTCTCTCAATCGCCACATAAGTACCGAATGCCAGACTCCGATGAGCAACAGTGAAATCCCATTGGTTAAATACTTCTCCGCTGGCTGTTCTTCGGCCGTGAAATTCATTTCCGTACCAGCTCGCACAGCATGTCCAGCTATCACCAGAAGCAACATATTTTGAAGGCATCCTTTGTGAAGTAATCCAGGCATAGCTATATGGAATAACTTCCACAAACTTTTTTGGAACTACACCATTTAGAGGATAAGAAAGATTTTTTCTCTCAGTTCCCCTAGCACTAAGAGAACCAGGTCTTTCTTTGCGAGAAATCATTTTCCTCAATTCTTCAGACGCTTTAGCCAAAAGTTTTGCCTTTTGAAGTCTGAGATTCTGAAGGTTTTTAATTCTTTCTTGGTATTCGGAGAGATAAATCTGATACTTTTTTTTGTCCATTTCAAGAAGTTCAGTATATACTTTAAGTTCTCGTTTTGCTCTCAAAAGTTCTTTTAAATTATCAGAGTCTGATTTAACTAAATAAACAAGAAACCTGGTTCGCGAAATAAACTCAGCAAATGAGTGGCTATCAAGTATTAACTCAAGCCCGTACGAACTCCTTTCAATGTAAGTCCTTTTTGCGTGATCAGCAAGAATACTTTCTCGTTTTTTGATTTCTTTAGTGAGAGAGTTTTTTCTTCCTTCAGCTTTTTTAATCTCCTCCTGAATGCCTTGCAAACGTCCTTTTAACGAAGTCATTTCTTCTTCAATATTTTTTATCTGCGATTCTATAGTTAAAAGCTCAGATTTAAGCTTATCAACTTCAGCCTTTTTTGCTTCAATCCCCTGTGGTGCAGAGAAGTTTTCTACTGGATGAACAAACACCAAGATTAAAGCTACTATTAATATTGATTTCTTCCAGTTCATATCAATTGAAATATTCGGCAAAATATTGGGCGACTTTAATT
>CALIRS010000073.1 GCA_938042205.1 uncultured bacterium
TTAGTAAATTAGCTGAGGAAAATATCAATATTGATATGATTATCCAGAATATTTCGATTGATGGCTTTACCGACATTTCTTTTACTATTTCTAAAGAAGATATCTGGAAAGCGCGCGAAGTCACCGAAAGTATTTCAAAAGAGCTTCAAGCAGGTGGAGTCGATGTTGATGCTGACGTTGCAAAGGTGAGTTTGATAGGCGCTGGCATGCGTACTCACCCTGGAGTAGCGGCTAAGATGTTTGGAGCCCTCGCTAAAGAAGGTATCAACATTGAGATGATAAGCACATCGCCGATAAAGATTTCCTGTGTCATCAGAGCTGACAGGGTAAAAGAAGCAGTGGAAGCCGTTCATAAGGCTTTTAAGCTTGATGAAGAACAAGTTTATGAAGAAAGGGAGATTTAATTGGGCTATCGAGTTGGTATCGTTGGAGCCACTGGTGCTGTCGGGCAGGAACTTTTAAAAGTACTTGAAGAAAGAAATTTTCCTGTAGACGAACTAATTCCTTATGCCTCTGAGCGCTCAAGAGGTAGAAAAGTCAGTTTCAATGAGACCGAAATAGAAATAACTGTTCTTGACAGAAACACTATTAAGGGGTGCGATGTTTATCTTTTTTCTGCCGGAGCTGGTACCAGTAAAGAGTATGCACAGTTAGCTGCTGAAGACGGTATTGTAATTGATAACTCAAGCGCTTTTAGAATGGAGCCGGACGTTCCGCTGGTGGTTCCAGAAGTTAATCCTTTTGATGTGGAGTGGCACAGCGGAATTATCGCAAATCCTAACTGTTCGACCATAATTATGGTGGTGGCTTTGAAGCCACTCCATGATGCTTTTTTATTAAAAAGGGTTATCGTCTCCACTTACCAATCAGTTTCAGGGACGGGGCTTAAAGCCATTGAAGAACTTGAGCGCCAGACCAGGGATTATATAGAAGGAAGAGAACCGGAGTGCAAAGTTTATCCTTATCCAATTGCTTTCAACCTGATTCCCCATATAGATATCTTCTATGATTATGGTTATACCAAAGAAGAAATGAAAATGGTGTTTGAAACCCGAAAAATTATGCATCTATCAGATCTTCAGGTAACGGCTACATGTGTTCGAGTTCCTGCTTTCAGATGTCATTCTGAATCAGTAACCATTGAGACAGAAAGACCCGTAACGGTTGAAGAAGCTCGCAATGTTTTGGAGAAAGCTCCTGGATTAAAAGTTATGGATGATTTTTCTAAAAACTTATATCCGACCCCTCGTGAGCTTGAAGGCACTGATGAGGTTTATGTTGGAAGAATTCGAGATGCGCTTGTTTTTGAAAACGGACTTTCGATATGGATTGTAGCTGACCAGTTAAGAAAAGGTGCAGCTCTTAACGCAGTGCAAATTGCAGAGTTATTAATTGAAGAGAATCTCCTTTAGAGGAAGCATCTCTTTGTGTCTGCGCTGAAGGAATATATTGAATACCTTAAAAAAACCTTTCCTGACCGTATAGTCGGGGAATTGCTGTTTAACAAAACTTCCGGCAGATTTTCTAAAACTCAAGAAATTCAGACACTGAAGATTTATCCGGCTCTAAAATCTCTTGGCATTACAAGCTTCTATGAACATCAGGCGGAAGCAATTGCGTTTGTTAAAGATGGTAAAAATGTGGTAGTGGTAACGGGTACCAGCAGCGGGAAGAGCTTTGTTTACCTCGTTCCCATATTGGAAACGCTTTTGACTAATTTTCGAAGCACTTCTCTTTTAATTTTTCCAACCAAAGCGCTGGCACAAGATCAGTTAGCTTTAATCTCGAAACTGGCACCAGAGATTTTTGCAGCTACGTATGATGGAGATACACCGACACACAATCGTCGGATTATCAGGGAAAATGCCAGGTTGATACTAACAAATGTGGACATGTTACACACGGGCATTCTTCCTAATCATAAAATATGGGGCAGTTTTTTTAAAAATCTGTGTTTTGTTGCCATTGATGAAGCTCACGTATACCGTGGAGCTTTTGGTTCTAATGCAGCTTTGATACTAAGAAGGTTAGAAAGAATAGTAAAGCTTTACGGTGGGAATTATCAGTACATTCTTTCGACAGCGACTCTTTCAAATCCTGAAGAACTTGCTCAAAAGCTTACAGGGAGGGATTTTATTGTAGTCTCTGCTGACACTTCTCAAAGACCGGAAAAGACTTTTCTTATCTGGAATCCACCTTTTCTTCCTGAAAAACAGAAAAGAATAAGTTCAAATTTCGAAGCGACCAATTTATTAGTGGAAGCAATTACCTGCGGACTTAAAACAATAGTTTTTTCTAGTTCAAAGGTGGCTGCTGAGCTCATTACCACTTATGCTAAAAACAGATTAAGAGAAAAAAGTAAAGCTCTTACAGGAAGAATTGCAACTTACCGCGCAGGCTATTTGCCGAAAGAAAGGCGTGAAATAGAAAGGAAGCTTTTTAACAACATTCTTCTCGGGGTTTCAGCAACCTCTGCGCTTGAGCTTGGAATTGATGTGGGGGAGCTTTCGGTGTCAATTATTAACGGTTTTCCGGGAACCGTATCTTCTTTTTTTCAACAGGCTGGAAGGTCCGGGAGAAAAATTCCTTCTTTAACTATTTATATTGCTGGGGAAGACCCTCTTGATCAGTATTATGCTTTAAATTACCAAGAACTTTTTAAA
>CALIRS010000074.1 GCA_938042205.1 uncultured bacterium
AGGATTCGCTGTTCGGTTGTTAATGCAGATTTTGAAAGATCCTTCCCTGTACCTGATTCTGAGAACTCCACTTTCTTAGGAATTTCATTCAACAGAATGTGAGCAACCTCTTTTTCTTTAAGGAGAGCAGTCGGTCCTCCCAATTTTTGAATCTCGGAAGGTTCTTTAGAGAGAAGCGAGAGAAGTTCAAGAATTTCTTCCTTCGTGATTCCTTCAAAAAAGATAAGTGAAGTTATGCCTCTTTCAAAAATTTCTTTAGTTATGGCATTTATCCGATTTGCCTCATCGGTAGAAGCTTTGAGGGGATTATCTTTAAAAAAACAATTTCTTTTTGTAAATTTGAGTTGAAGTTCTGCTTCAGAATCGAGAATCTGGTTGAGTATTTCCTGCAACTTATCTACAGATGACATAGGTATAGGGTTATAAGCAGGATAAAGCCTGAGAGATCTCAGTGCGTTACCTAAAGCAATTATTAGCTGTTTTACGAGCGTTTCAACAGCTTGAACCTTATTCATCATTTTCCCCTTATTTAACTTATTTCTTATTTCGTCCTGATTAAGTAAAATGTTTAAGATTTTATGAATGAGCTAATAAAAAAACTGCAAAAATACGAAGTATTCTTATTTGACCTTGATGGAACCTTGATTTCCCTTGATTTCGAAAAATTTACTAATGAATACTATCGACTGCTAACTTTAAAGGTCAGGTCAAGAATTCCTGAAAGGGTATTTCTTTCGGCAATGAATGCTGGACTTAAGTCACTATTTTCAAACAAAGGCGATAAAACCAACAAAGAAGTATTTTTTGAAGCGTTCGAGCAAGTTGCTGGACAAATAGATGATGAGTTAATTAAATTATTCGATCACTTTTACGAAGTTGATTTTAACAATCTTTCACATTTAGCAAGTCCAGTACCCATGGCTCGAGAATGCCTTTTTCATTTAAAGAAGAATGGCAAGAAAGTGGTGCTTGCAACTAATCCTGTTTTCCCTGAAAAAGCTGTCAGAAAGAGAATTTCCTGGGCTGACCTGGATGATTTTCCCTTCGATTTAATAACCACTTTTGAAACGATGCACTTCTGTAAGCCTTCTGATAAGTATTTTTGTGAGGTGCTGGAAATGATTTCTGCTAATCCTTATGAAACGACAATGATTGGTGATGACTATGAGCTTGATATTTCCGCATCAAAACTTGCTATTGACGTCTGGCTTATAAATGAAAAAGAACAGCAATATGAATTGAATGGTCATTACGTATGGAAAGGCAATTTCCAGGATTTTGCGAAATTAGTTTTTGAAGCATACCCGGTTAGAAAGGACAGGTATCTATAGGACATCCCCCTGCATATTCAACCTCTGCAGAAATATGTTTAAGTTCATCAGGAGACTCGGCGATTTTCAAAACCTGTTTTTTCTTGCTTCCATATCTATAAACCGTGATGCCTTTGCATTTCAGTTTATATGCTAAAAGAAATATATTTCTGACATCGTCTTGAGATGCATTTGAATGAAGGTTGACCGTTTTTGATACTCCATTATCGACATGTTGCTGGAATACTGCTTGAATCCTGACATGAAAAGAAGGTTCAATATCAAAAGCAGTTCTAAAAATTTTTCTTATTCTCTCAGGGATATGTTTATTATTCTTTATGGTACCTGTACGAGCTATTTCCATCATCAAATCCTGCGAGTAGAAATTTTCTTTGATGGCTATTTCTTCAAATAGCTGGTTTACTTCAAGAAGCTTTGTTCCTTCAAGGACATTCCTGGTAAACGCAATTGCAAACAAAGGCTCAATTCCACTTGATGTGCCAGCAATGATAGAGATAGTGCCAGTAGGTGCAATTGTGGTGACTGTGGAATTTCTCAAAGGAGGATATCCTTTTTTATCCCAGAGGCTTCCTTTGAAATTTGGGAATGCTCCCCTCTTTCTGGCAATTTCTGCCGATTCCTTTCTGGCTTCTTCAGTTAAGAATTTTGCGAGTTTATCCGCAATTTTCAAGGATTTGCCTGAATCATAAGGCACACCCATTTTAATAAACATTTCAGCCAGTCCCATAATCCCCAGACCAATTTTCCTGTTTTCAAGAGTTATTTTCTCGATTTCAGGTAGAGGGTACACATTAGCGTCTATGACATTGTCTAAAAAGCGAACAGAGAGCTTAATGATTTCTCTAAGCCTTTTCCAGTCGATCTCACCATTTTTAACGAAACGAGAAATATTAATTGACCCTAAATTGCATGATTCCCATGGAAGAAGTGGTTGCTCGCCACACGGATTAGTGCTTTCGATTTCTCCAACGTGAGGCGTAGGGTTATGGCGATTCACTTCATCAATAAAGACAAGTCCAGGGTCTCCTGTCTTCCAGGCGGTGGTAACTATTAAATCGAAGATGTCCCGGGCTTTAACAGTCCTTACTCTCAGTCCAGTTCTGGGATTTATAAGGTCAATGGCTCTACCGGAGGATACCGCCTCCATGAAGTTATCTGTGGCGGCCACTGAGAGGTTAAAGTTTGTAAATTGGCCTTCCTCTCTTTTTGCAGTAATAAACTCGAAGATGTCGGGATGGTCACAACGCAGTATACCCATATTTGCACCACGTCTTTTGCCTCCCTGTTTAATGACATCGGTAGTTATGTCAAATATCCTCATGAAAGATACAGGCCCGGATGCAATCCCTTTTGTTGATTGAACAATATCTCCTGAAGGTCTTAGTTTGGAAAAGGAGAAGCCGGTGCCTCCCCCGGATTTCTGGATAATTGCCATTGCTTTTACAGCGTCAAATATGCCCTCAAGGCTATCTTTAACAGGCACTACGAAGCATGCTGAAAGTTGCCCTGATGGTGTGCCCGCATTCATCAAGGTCGGTGAATTTGGCATAAAGTCTTTTGACTTCATCATCTCAAAATATTTTTCCTCAACCTCATCTCCATCAGGATCGTTGTATCTTCTGTCTACATCAGCAATACTTCTGGCAACTCTTCGAAAGAGTTCTCCAGGGGTTTCTATCACATTGCCTTTGTCGTCTTTTAAAAGATATCTTTTTTGAAGGACGACAATGGCATTAACACTCAGTTTAAGGTCATCTTCGACGCCAAGGAATTTCTTGACTCTTCTGGTTTCTGCTCTTTTTTCACGGTAGGTGATATAAGCACGGGCTACAGTGGTGTAATTAAGGCTCATTAAAACCTCTTCTACCAGATCCTGAATTACTTCTACTTGCGGGATTTTGTTTTTTACTTTTTCTGATAATCTCTTTAGAACTTCACTTACGATGGTAGAGGAGTCTAGACTGACTTCAACTGCTTTTGCGGCTTTTTCAATTGCCAATCGGATTTTCTCAGAGTCGAAAGGGACGATATCACCGTTTCTTTTCTGGACCTTTTTAAACAAGCTTTCCGCCTCCTCAAGTTAAATATAAAACTCATTCAAAGGAAGTTAAAGTAATGATGACTCAAATCCCTTGATATTAATAAAGAACCTGAACATCAAAAGGTCCTCTTTAATTAAGCTGGCTTATTCTAAACTTATTTACTCGACTTCCGAGGCTGCATTGAGGTCTTTTATGAGTTGGTCGACGTCAATGCCATGGGCGACAGCACCTTCTTCAATTGTTTCAAAACTAGCAATCGCGCAACCGAGGCAGCCCATTCCATGCTGAATGAATACTGGTACTACCTGCGGATATGTTTCAACAACCTCTTTGATGCTCATATTTTTAGTGATTTTCATTTTTCCTCCTCTTGATGATATCACTGGCATTTATCATACCTAATTTTGTTTGAGAAAGCATTTCTCGGGTTTTTTCTTCTAATTCATAAAGAGTAAATTTGATGGGACAATCTCCGGCAAAAAAGCAGCTTTCGTAAATATCGCTCAGGCACTGGTGGAGTAGAAAAGGTCCTTCAGAAGCTTCAATTATCTCAAGAAGGGAAAGCTTGTTCGGGTCAACTCTTAAAGTCATCCCTCCCCGGGAGCCTCTTTCAGAAGCGACTATGCCACTTCTGACAAGATCAAGAAAAATCTGTGTCAAGAACTTATACGGGATGCCGAGAACCTCAGCTATTTCCCTTGTCGGGATTTTTCTATCTGGATTTTCTTTAAGGTAAACCAGTGCTCTTAAAGCATAGTCAGTTTTTCTCGTTATCATTTCTACTTTCCTAATAGAAATTAAATTTATATTAGCAAATATTCTGCAATCGTCAATTGTAAGAAATGTCTCATTGACTTCAAATAGAAGCCGATATATATAGAGGTGGTTTTTTTGTCTCTTAAGGCGCAATCTGCATATACTGAATATATTAAATCTGCACTTGAAGAAGTCAGGAGACTGAAGCAGGAAGGATACGATGTTAGTGAATGCAATCGTTTACTTCAGTCATTGGTTTCTTCTATATTGAACGGCGATTTTAAA
>CALIRS010000075.1 GCA_938042205.1 uncultured bacterium
GAGCGGTGGCGAAGTAACAGTTGAGCTGCTTTAACAATACAGCCTCTATAGAGAGGATCGTCTATGCAGTAATCAGTCATTTAAATGATAAATGGAGGATTAAACCCTTAGATGAATTTACACAGAGATCTTGACACTACCGATATATTAAAAATAGTTGACATATTTTATAATATATTGTATATCTTAAAATATAACGAATTTTAAAAATATATTTTTAGGAAATTAAGAGAGTATGATATGAAAAGAGTTGAGAAAAATGAAACAACCAGAGAAAGATTCAAACGATTGGCAACATTGCGAACCAATGAGGTTCTCAAAAGATTAAAAATACTGGGCAATTGTGCCAACAGACAGATATATGAATATACAGAGGATGACATTGAGACCATTTTCTCAGCCATTGAGCGTAAGGTCAAAGAAGTAAAAACAAAATTTTATTTCCCAAAAGAAGAAAAGTTTAAACTTTAAGGAGAGATGAAGATGTGGAATTTTAAAATTATAGAGCGGGGTATTCCTGAAAGGAATCCAAGGGAGACAGAGTTTTTCAAACTCACCAGTCCGGCTGAGGCTGTAGTACGGGAATTTATTCAGAATTCACTGGATGCACGAATGAATAATGAGCAGACGCTGACAATCAAAATTGCTTTTCACAGAGTTAGCAGGCCAGGTGTTACAGGATTCCTGGACAATAATTTAAAGCAACACCTTGTAGCATGCAGATTCTTAGAGAGCGGTGAATATCCCGAAGTCATTCCGTGTTTGATACTTGAAGATTTCGGCACAACAGGTCTGGATGGAGATTTTAATCCTGAAACGAGGACGGGCAACTTTTATAACTTCTGGTGGCGTGAAGGAATTTCAGAAAAGACGGAACGAAAAGCAGGAAGATGGGGGCTGGGTAAAACAACCTTCCACATTATTTCAAAACACAGAACTTTCTTCGGGCTGACCGTAAGAAATAACAGGGAAATGCTTCTCATGGGGAAAGCACTGCTCAAAACTCATACTCTCAATAATCAGCGGTATCATTATTTTGGATATTTTTCTGACAGTAATTCAATGCCTCTAAAAGATAATTCCGTTATTGCACAGTTTAAAAGTAATTTCGGAATCAGCAGAAACAACGAGCCAGGGCTTTCACTTGCTATCCCGCTTCCTGTTGACGGAATAGATTTTGATTCCATCCTGAAAGGTATTATCCAGCATTATTATTATCCCATACTTGCCCGTACTTTAAAGGTAGAATTATATGAAGATGACAGGCAAGAAGCGTTGAGAGATGATAATCTGATTGAAAAGGCTTCTACCATTAACTGGAATGATACGGAATGGGAGGGAATAAATATCAGAGAAATTCTTGAATTTATAAAAGCTGCAATAACCATCGAGCCAGTTAGTCTGCAGATACAGGATCCGGATAAGCCAGCAATTACCGAGGGAACCTTCGGGGATCAACTGGACGCAGTAAAGAGGTCATTCCGTTCTGGAACCCCCTGTAAGGTTAAAATGCCGATCACCATAACAAAAGTCGATAGGACACCGCATGAAACATTCTTTACCATCATCTTGAAACGATTTCCTGGACTTAGAAAGGCATTTGAAGGTTATATCCGTTCTGGAATCCTTATTTCCGAAATCAGAATACTCGGTAGTCGCCCTGTTGCAGGCATACTTGTTGCGGAAGATGAACCAGTATGTGAGTTTTTAGGAGACTGTGAAAATCCTGCCCATACAAACTGGAACGAAAGAACCGAGGGTTTTGAAGAAAAATACAGAAATGCAGTGAGAATTCTGAGGTTCATTAAAAAAAGCCTGGTTCAGATTGTTTCCATTCTTGATGAACCTCCTCGTGAGAGACAGGTTGATTTTTTGAAGGAAATCTTCTCTGTTCCAGTAAATCCAGAAGATAGGGGGGGAGAACAAGAGGAAACCACACGACCACCTGTAATCCCGCCAGTTAAAAGAAGACCCGGGGTATTCGATATTTCCATAATTCGAAATGGTTTCAGTGTTACCCTGAATTCACAAATAACACATCTCTCATTTCCTTTCCAAGTCACTGTGAGAATGGCTTATGACACATTCAGAGGCGATCCATTTGGCCAGTATGAAAAATTTGATTTTGATGTTGGAAGCAGCCCTATAATTATTACAACACAGGATTGTAATGTGCTGGACAGAAAATTGAACAAACTGGAAATAGAAGTGACAGGGCGGAATTTCAAACTTGAAGTTACAGGATTCGATCCCAATCGCGACCTTGTAGTGGATATAAAAGAAAAGAGGTAAACCATGAAGCGTAAACTTAACTATACTGGCAGAGAAAGAATTAAAAGAGAAAAGGTATCCATCAATCTTGTCGAGCGAGATGGATCGGTTGTCTCTTTTGATCTCAGCAGATTGGATATTGACGACCTGAACTTGCCTGACGAAGCAAAAATTTATGTTGAGGCATATTACAGAACCGAGCTAAAACGATTTGATTTTGGTACTGTTACTAACAGAGCCCATCCTCCTTCGTTAAGTCTTACCGACCTGGCTTACCCTGAAAATTTGAAATTCAGAATCCTTGTTGTGAATCCATCGGATAGCAAGGTGCTTGCTCATGCTGTTGGAATTACCCCTCAAGAGCCAGCAGAAAAAAGGTCAATTCTTCCAGTAGAATTTAGAGATTTGGGTAGTGTAATTTATCGTGTTGAATATGAAGGAGATGGAGGTTCTCCCATTTTATGCATGAACATTAGAATTCCAAATATTGAGAATATAGCAAGGCAGGACCCTCAATTTCTTATCTATGTGTATCCGGCGGTGGTTAGAGAAATCCTGACTCACATGATTTTTGTCGACATAGTCGATTCTGTAAACGATCCCACGGTTGAATGGCATAACGACTGGCTGAAGTTTTCTGTGAATCTGGGATCTCCGCCTCCTGAAACACTAAATAATACTGACGAAAATTTTGATAAAGATAAAGCTTTAGAATGGATAGATAGTGTTGTCACAGCATTTTATAACATTTATGGAGATAAATTTCAGGAATATGTACGAAGACTGGGGGGAAACCCATGATTGCAATGAGAATTATGCTGTCTGATGGAGAAAATAAATTCAGGGAATATATACAGGCGCTGAGGCAAAATTTCTCTACAGCGCGACCCGATTTAAATGTCGAGCCATATTCAAGGGAATTTTTGCCACAGATTTCCATTGATGAAATAAGAATATTTAATACGAAGATGGAGCTTGCGGAATATCTTGAAGGAGTTTTCAGTGGTAACAATATAAGGCGTGAGGGTATTATCGAAAAAAACGGTTTGTGGACATGGCTGGCATATATCTGGTTTGATCAGCTTGCACCCATAGACAGTGCGGGAACTCGTAACATCAAAGATGAAGCGAAATACATCTGCAGTTCAGATTATCGGGATTATTACAGGCATCTCATTGCTGGGGCTTATAATATATATTCACTTCATGACAGGGAAAACTCACGGATATTTCTCTATTCCCCGGTCTACGAACACAATGATTTTATTGAACAGTTTGCATCAAGACAGTTTATTATTTCTCACAGGAACATAGTTGAAACTATTACAAGGCTTTATCTTGATATAAATAATGGAAAACCAAAAAGAGGTGCTCAATCAAGAGGCAGAAAGGGAAATATCCGAAGATTTGTGAATATCATTCAGCAGTTTGAACTTACATATGATATTTACAGTATGGATCCCGAGCAGATTTTAAATCTTCTGCCGGACGAATTTAATGGCTGGAAAAATGGAACGAGATAAATTTTTTGCTATAGACCTTTTTGCCGGTTGTGGCGGGTTGAGCGAGGGATTTAAACAGGCAGGATTTGACATAATTGCACAGGTAGAAATGGACAGGTATGCATGTGAGACCCTGCGTACACGGCAACTGTATTACAGATTGAAAGAAACCGGGAAAGGCCATCTCTATCACAGGTATCTCAGAGAGGAAATTGAACGGGAGCAAATTCTTGGTAGATTTGAAAATCTTGGGGAATATATCTCTCACAGGGTCATTCAGGCAACCTTTGGAAATGATGGGACTGATAAAATCCTTGATAAGATAGAATCCAGCAGAAAATATAATCGTGTCTCAAAATTTCATGTTCTCCTTGGAGGCCCTCCCTGTCAGCCATATTCGCTTGTGGGAAGGTCAAGGGATCCATACAGGATGGAAAATGACGAAAGGCATTTTCTTTATAAATATTATCTTGAAATTCTTGAATCTCTACAACCGGATTTTTTTGTTTACGAGAATGTACCCGGACTTTTCACAGCAAGGGCGGGAGGCAGCGATATATTCAAAAAGATACTGCAGGATTTTTCATCACTCCATCCACAATATGAAATTACACCACCCCTTCAGCAAATTTATAGTGATCCATACAGTTACATTCTTGACAGTGCTGACTTTTATGTCCCGCAACGCAGGAAAAGATTGATTCTTATAGGATATAGAAAATCCCTGGAGAAAGAAAATCCTTACATAAAAGATATATTTGCCAGATTGCAAAAAATGGCTCTTAAAAACAGAAAAAAGGGATACCTTACCGTTGACGATGCGATAGGTGATTTACCACCATTAATAGCGGGTGAAGGAAGGGACGGATGGTATGGACCTTATAATTCTGGTTCCGGACTGAAGTCTTACCAGATAAAAATGAGAAAAGATTCTCCCGGCATTCTTAATCATAGAGCAAGAACACATATGAAAACTGACCTTGAAAGGTACAGATTTTTTATAGAGCATCATAAGAACGGTAATGGTGCAGCAACTTTAAATGACCTGAGAAAAGAAAGACCTGACCTCGTTCCAAATCATAAGCTTGAGAATCTTAATAAATTTATAGATAGATTTAAAGTCCAGTGGTGGGACCGTCCGTCGTCAACCATCACTGCCCATATATGTAAGGATGGCCATTATTATATCCATCCAGATATTCATCAATGCCGCTCTTTTACTGTAAGAGAAGCGGCAAGATGTCAATCCTTTCCTGATAATTTTAAGTTTGAAGGACCAAGGACAGAGCAATTTAAACAGGTGGGAAATGCAGTCCCACCCCAGATGGCAAAAATAATTGCATCCTTTATCATTAGTGAACTCAGAAAAATTTATGAAAAAAAATAATACGTCAGGAGAAATTCCTTCACTTAAAGAAATGAGTACCTTCCGCACTAAAGTCTTACGATGGTTTAACAGAAATGGAAGGAAATATCCCTGGAGGGATACGACGGATCCTTTCAGGGTCTTGATTGCTGAAATGATGCTCAGACGAACAAAAGCAGATCAGGTAAAGCCGGTATATGAGCAATTGTTCAAGGAATTTCCAGATGTGGAAGCCCTTGCAGATGCTGAAAACCAGAAAATTGAAAAAATTTTATATCCACTTGGTTTGAAATGGAGAACGCCAGCCTTCGGACTTGTTGTCAGAGAACTTAAAGAAAAATACCATTGCAGAGTGCCTGATAAAAGAGAAGAACTGAAAAAATTACCTGGAGTTGGTGAATATGTTGCTGGTGCGGTGTTATCGGTGGGCTACGGTAAAAAAGAATGGATAGTAGACAGTAATATTGTAAGGGTGTTTAAGAGATATTTCGGAATTGAAACGTCAAAAGAAGGAAGACGGGATAGGCATGTTATAGAAATGGCTAAAATGTATGTTTCCTGTAAAAATCCGGGTAAAGCAAACCTTGCCATTCTCGATTTTGCCGCACTTGTCTGTATGCCAAAGAATCCCGGATGCGGAAAGTGTCCTTTAAAAAAAGAGTGTGTTTATGTTTCTGGAAGGCTCACTTAAGATGTATCCAAGATGAATACAGTGGAAAGAAGGAAGCGGTATCAGGAAAGAAAGGGCTTTTCATGGTAGTGTTGGGAATTGATACCATTTTTATCGTGTGAGGATTGGAACAGAAGTCTGTCAGAGGTATGAATGTGAAAAAGACTTTAAAGGGAAGCAGGCTCGGAGTGGAGGTAACGAAAGCCCGAAGGGCTGAAGTCCGAGCACCGAAACTGCGGGGTGGGGATAGCTGGCACGAGCCTTGTCCTCATTGCAAGGGGAGTGACAGCCATATGGGTTCATCTTCTTAAATTTCTTTTCTTGCATTGATGAAGCTCATGAGGAAAATCAAAATGAATAGTTAGAAAAATCTGAAAACGGGGAGCCAAACAAGAATATTACTTTAAAAACCACTGCGAACCGTCCCTATAATTTTACCAAATTCAATTCATCAGTCAAGAGAGATAAATTTAAAGAAATGACATCACAGCCGCAGGCCTGGACACCCCGATAATCATCGGGGCTTCCTCGCACTGCTACCTTTATATCCTGCCACACTTACAGCGTAGCACCCCGCCCTTTCTTTGAAAGAGTGGGGCTCTATTAATTCCATCGGCAGAGTTTATTTACTCAAAATTTTTTCTTCTTTAACTTGCCGATAGAAAAACAAAAAATTTAAAAGTCTCCTCTCATTTGGTTTTTGGATGATATAAATTATCACCCAATGGGTGAAAACCAAAAAAAAACAGAAAGGAAGGCTTTTAGAAAGGATGCTTATAGATATGATAAAACAAAAACTCTTACCATTCAAGATGGGATTTTCAAGGGTAGTGTAAAATTTTCTGTGTAAATTGAAAAATTAAGACAAAAGGGTGTATCCTCCATTGATTTAATTTAATTAAACTTTTTAAAGAAAGGAGGACACACCCATGTCAGTGAAAGAAATCACTGAACTAAGTTTAACAGA
>CALIRS010000076.1 GCA_938042205.1 uncultured bacterium
AAAACCTGATCCACTTTTATTGTTTCACCTATTTGAGAAACAGGTTTTACATTGCTTGGAAGATGAGGGAATGCAACCTGAAGTTCTACTTCAGAAATATCAATTTCAATAACTTTTTCGTAGTTTGCATCAGAATCTGGATAAATAGTTTCGAAAGTATTTCCTGATGCTTGCTTTACCCATTTTATCAAGATATCGTCAGGTTCAAAAATGCCTGCTTTAGCACCTGCTTCGATTGCCATATTAGAAATTGCAAATCTTGAATCTATTGAAATTTCCTCTAAAGAGTCCCCTCCAAATTCAAGGCACTTGTATATAGCGCCGTCAACACCTATCTTTCCAATAAGATAAAGAATAAGATCTTTGCCAGTTACCCAGGGACCTGGTTTTCCATTGAAATTGATTCTTATCGTTGATGGTACTTTGAACCACAGATCGCCAAAAGCCATAGCATAAGCAGCATCAGTACTACCGACACCAGTAGCAAAAGCATTAAGGGCTCCATAAGTACAGGTGTGAGAATCAGCACCAACGATAAGCATTCCAGGTAACGTTAATCCTTCTTCTGGAAGAAGTACATGCTCAACCCCAGCCCTACCCACTTCGTAAAAATGCTCTATACCATGCTCCTTTGAAAATTCCCTGAGAAGCTTAACATTTTCTGCAGATTCAATGTCTTTATTAGGAGTAAAGTGGTCTGGCACAATAGCAACTTTGTTCCTATCAAACACCTGTTCTACTTCCATTTTTCGAAAAGAAGTGACTGCTGGTGGACCTGTGATATCATTTACAAGAACAAGGTCAACTTTTGCAGTAACAAAATTGCCTGGCTTGACTTTGCCATCCAGAAGATGCTTTTCAAAGATCTTCTCAGCTATCGTTTTTCCCACTAAACATCTTCCTCTGCTTTAACAACATTTATATATCTATTAATAGCATTTAGATAAGCTCTCACACTTGATTCTACGATGTCAGTGCTGATGCCGCGTCCTGTTACTCTAACACCTTCAACTTCAAGATGAACTTGAACTTCACCAAGAGCATCCTGTCCTGATGTAACCGCTTGGACATTAAAGCTAATAAGTCTTGTTTTTAAACCGGTGATACGATCTATAGCATTATAAGCGGCATCAACCGGACCATCACCGATTGCAGATTCTTCTCTCATTGTATGATTGCGCCTGAGGCCGACAGTTGCGGTTGGGGTAAGCCTGTTACCGGTTGTCACCTGTATATAATCAAGTTTATAGTGTTCGGCAGGTGTTTTAACATCATTTTCAACTAAAGCTTCAAGGTCCCTGTCTGATATTTCTTTCTTTCTATCAGCAAGTTCTTTAAACCTTATAAATGCTCTGTTAAGCTGATCGTCTGACAGGTAGTAACCAAGGTCTTCAAGACGATTTCGAAGAGCATGTCTTCCTGAAAGTTTTCCAAGTACAATCCTGGATTCGTGAAATCCTATTCTTTTTGGGTCAATTATTTCAAAGGTAGTTCTTTCTTTAAGTATGGCATCTTGATGAATACCTGACTGATGTGCGAAAGCATTATCGCCTACAATAGCTTTATTTGGCTGGACAGGAACCCCCGTCATCCTGGAAACCAGCCGGCTGGTTCTAACAATTTCCCCGATGTTAATGTTAGTATAAAGATCAAGCATATCTTTTCTGGTATCAATTATCATGACAATTTCTTCAAGAGAAGCGTTACCGGCTCTTTCCCCGAGTCCATTAATAGTACACTCAACCTGCCTGGCACCCGCTTGAAGTGCTGAAAGTGAATTTGAAACTGCTAAACCTAGATCGTTATGACAGTGAACGGAAACAATTACGTCATCGATACCGGGCGTGTTTTCAAAAAGATATTCTATAAGCTTATGAAATTCACTTGGTAGTATATAACCAACTGTGTCAGGTACATTAATGGTAGTAGCTCCTGCTTTAATGGCGGCACCAAAAATTTGACACAGAAAGTCCCAGTCGCTTCTGGTCGCATCCATGGCTGAAAACTCCACATCTTTTACGTATGATTTTGCCTTCTCGACTGCTGCTTTTGCCATCTCGATGACTTCTTCTCGAGACTTTCTTAGCTGATGTTTTATCTGTACATCTGAAGTAGATATGAAAGTGTGAATTCTTGGCTTTTGTGAATGTCGAATTGCTTCCCAGGCACGGTCAATATCCTGAGGTAGTGCTCTTGCAAGGGCACAGATAGTAGGTCCTTTGATTTTTTCTGAAATTGCTTTCACTGCTTCGAAGTCACCAGGAGAAGCATAAGGAAAACCAGCTTCTATGATATCAACGTTAAGATTCTTAAGTTGTTCTGCCAGTTCAAGCTTTTCCTGAAACGTAAGAGTTACACCAGCGGTCTGTTCGCCGTCTCTTAATGTGGTGTCGAAAATATAAACTTTGTCTGCCATTTTTTTATCACCCTTTGAACTGATAATTATATAGGAAAGAAGGGCGTGAAAGAATTCTTAAAGCACCACTAACTGGGCATCAAGAATGCCATCAATATTTCTAATTTCCTTTAATAATTCATCAGTTATGGTTTCATCAACATTAAGTACTGAAACTGCAGTGCCTCCGATTTCTTTTCTACCTGATTGCATAGCAGCAATATTGATATTGTTTTTTCCGAGAAGTGTCCCTAATCTGCCGATAATTCCTGGTCTATCAGCATTTTTTATTACTAACATATATTTAGAAGGAATAATGTCAACGTCATACCCATAGAGACGGGTGATTCTGGGATGAAACTGAGGGGGGGCTGTAGTTCCTGAAACGATTAAGTTCCTTATGGTAATGGTTATTTCATTAGGATGTGCTCCTGCAGCACTCATGTTCTTAATCTGACGAATATGGATACCTCTTTCCCTTGCGAGTATGGGTGCGTTTACATAGCTTACAGGCTCAAAAACGACTTTAGAAAAGAATCCTTTAAGAACAGCAATATCAAGAATTTTAGTGTCTAGTGAAGCTAACTCTCCAGAGTAACTGATTTCAATTAAATCCACGGAGTCTTTATAAAGTTGAGCAGCTATTTCTCCGAGTATTTCTCCCGTTTCCAGGAAGTTTCTAACTGATTCTATTACCTCAGGAGGAACCATCGGAATGTTTACCGCATTGGAAACAAATTCGCCTTTCAGGGCGGCAATCACCTGCTCGGCAATTATAATTCCTGCTTTATCCTGGGCTTCAACTGTGGAAGCACCAAGATGTGGAGTAAGAATCACATTTTCAAATTCAAAGAGTGGCCCATCTTCATAAGGTTCCTTTTCAAAAACATCAAGAGCTGCTCCTGCAATCTTCCCCTCTTTTAAGTATTTAACCAGCGTTTTTTCCGAAAAAATGCCACCCCTGGCAGTGTTTATAATATATACTCCGTCTTTCATAAGTTGAAATTCCTTATCTCCTAAGAGTCTCATTGTTTCTTTAGTTTTCGGAAGATGAATGGTAATAATATCAGCCTTCTTTAGTAAATCTTTTAAAGTTTCTATTCTTTCAATGTTTAACTGCTGAAATTTCTCAGCAGAAACGTAGGGATCATAAGCAATTACTTTCATGCCAAGACCTTTTGCTCGTGATGCAACTAAAGCTCCAACACGTCCCAACCCGAGAATCCCGAGTACTTTGTCGGTAGCTTCAATACCGGTGAATTTACTTTTCTCCCATTTTCTTTCATATTTAAGAGAGTAATGAGCTTGAGGAATGTTTCTAAGAAGCGTTAACATCAGGGCAATTGTATGCTCAGCAGCCGAGACGATATTAGATTGTGGCGCATTACATACAATAATTCCCCTCTTAGTAGCTTCTTCGACGTCGATGTTATCAACGCCGATTCCAGCGCGACCGATGACTTTTAAGTTGACACCTTTTTCAATTACTTTTCGGTCTACTTTCGTTCCGCTGCGTACGATAAGTGCATCATATTTGTGTATTTGGTTAAGCATTTCTTCATGTGACCAATCGGCTCCGATATCTACGTCAAAACCTTCAGATCGCATTTTTTCGATGCCTGTTTTGGAAATCTTTTCCTTTACAAGAATTTTCACTTCCGTCTCACCTGTGCAAAATTAGTTTCTTCAAAA
>CALIRS010000077.1 GCA_938042205.1 uncultured bacterium
TGAATTTTTTAAAAGTTTATTTCACTATTAACGCTAATTTAGCTTATTTTGATATGTCTTTACTTACAAAGCTTTGATTGAGGACGAGTTGGTTTAACTGGCAAAATACCTAACAGTTCTGGATCTCTATCTCTTGGAGAAAAGTTAGAAGTGCTTGAATAATACGATTTGAAGGTTCATAAAATAAATTAATCTGAGAAGGTTCTTTCCCAGATACTTACTTCTGAAACTACTTCAGGAGGGAAAATTGCGGTGATTTTCTTAAACAGGGAATGGGGTCCAGTGAAATAAACAGACTATTATTTTGGAAGACTGTTTTGAAATTTTTGCATCTTCGAGAAGACAAGCTGTAATGTCTTATTATATGGAAATTAAACTTTTCCCGGGCAGATAGCCCTTGCACTTGAAGAATATCTTTACTTGACTTCCGAACCTGAAGATTATTAAAGAACTTAAAGCTAAGTTGCAAGAAGAATGGGATGTGGGAAGATATGCGGCAAGATTCCTGTCCCGGTTTATATCGAGGGAAATAAAGGGATCCTCACCTATCATTACCATTCCTGGTGTGGATGCTATACGGGATCATTTTAGTGGTTTGATGGCCGTACTTTTACAATATCAATTTTTTAAGGAACCACAAAAAACATTCTCTTAAAAAGGTTTTGTAGAAATGTCAAATTCCAAGCATGAATGACAGAAGTTTCTGGATGATCTCGAAGCTAACTTTTGCGTTTGAGTATTATTTAAGGAGATAAGTAGAAGCAAAAGGCAGAAACTACTATTGCTATTAAGTATCTGACCTGTGAAATTCACAATTCAAGACCTGACCCCGTTGTCTGTTTGGTTTTGCTGGAGGGGCAGAGGTCGTTCAGGACGCAAATTTCACACCTGGGTCTGTTTGCCTGACAGACTGCTCGTCCGTGGTCGATGAGAAGGTAATTTAACTTAAACCAGTTTTCCCTGGGGGTAACTTTCATAAGGTCCTGTTCAATTTTTTCAGGGTCAGAGTTTTTGGTGAAACCAAGGAGCCTGGAAAGCCTTTTGACATGAGTGTCAACTGCAATTCCTTCAACCTTTCCAAAAGCATTTCCAAGTACAATATTTGCGGTTTTGCGAGCTACACCCGGGAGTTGCAGAAGCTCCTCCATCGTATCTGGTACTTTACCGCCGAACTTTTCAGAAATAGTTTTTGCAGTCATTAACAAGTATTTAGACTTCTGGCGGTAGAAACCAGTGGGTTTAATAATTTTTTCGATTTCTTCAAGTGAAGCACTCGCAAGAGCTTTTGCATCCGGATATTTCTTAAACAATTCAGGTGTAATCTCATTAACCTTTTTATCCGTTGACTGAGCAGAGAGAATTGTAGCAACTAAAAGTTCATAAGGGTTTTTAAAGTTAAGAGCGATGCGTGAGTGAGGATATTCCCGTTCAAGTCTTTTTATGATTTCATTCATTCTTTCCTGCTCTGTCATTTGAAAAAATTATAGAGCAGCTTTTACTTAAGATAAAAAAGCTGCCACTATTCCGGTGAGGAAAATGCCATCGAAGACCCCAGCGCCTCCGATGCTTAAGATGCCAGGACTTTTCTTCATAAATTGCTTGATCTTCAGGATATCAGCACCTATAAGTGTTCCGAGGACTCCGGAAACATAAGCTATCAGAGCTGGATTTTCGGGTGCGATTAAAATTGCGATAAGCGCTGAGAAAAAAGGCGATATCCAAAACGGCATGACAATTCCCACACCTGGGACAGGCCTTGAGAAAATGTAAGCCACCAGGCTGATAGTGGATATTCCAATAATAGCTGGAAGAATCGAAGTCTTAGTTAAAAGGTAAAGACTGAAAACTACTGGAACGATACACCCTCCAACATTTATGGCTACAATCTGCTCCTTAACAGTTTGCGGTATACCCCCTAAAAAGTTGATAAAAATGCTTTCAACAGTATTGATGGGAACAGCGACCTGTTTTTTGTATACAGGGATATTGACTGAAGAAAAAAAGAACGAAACCGCGTAAAAAATAACTGCCAGGTTGGCAGGCACCCCAATCTTTTCAAAAGCAAAACTAATTACTCCAAGCTGTAAAAGAATTAGAAGAAAGGGAATAGCAATGAGCAAAAATATTACAAAAAACAATGTTAAAGGCAAGAAGAATAGAAACATATCTTAATGATACAATCATATTGAAGTTTTTTCGATGGAGTGATTTCGATGTATTTTTGTGAAGCGCTGGAAATAGCAATGGATTTTGAGAAAGAATCAGTTGAACATTATAAAAAGGCTCTTCAAAAGATAAATGATAGATTTGCCAGAAAAGCTCTGGAGTTTCTGATAAAAGAGGAAAGTGATCATATTGATAGGATTGAAAGGTTCAATAAATCACTTATGGAAAATGAAAAGTTTGATGTGGAAAATGAATGTGCTTCAGATTTAAAACAAAGAATTTTTTCATTTGTGAAATCAACTATAGATACTTCGCTAAATAGATTGGAAGCAGTAGATAGTGATATCAAATTATATGAGAAAGCGATGGAGCTTGAAAAAAGAGGATATGAACTTTATAAGAATTATCTGGAAAAAGAGGAAGATGAAAGGGTAAAGAAGTTCCTTGAATTTCTTATTGGGGAAGAAAAGCAACATTATGAGCTTCTTCTACAGTCTAAAAAGTATCTTGAAGACCCCTCGTACTATTTCGAAGATGAAGGTGGATGGATTTTTGGTTAGTATCAAACTACATTTAGTCTTCGAAGCTCTGTCCTGATTTTTTCTTCAAGAGGCTTTGTTGTAGGGATTAAAGGTAACCGCACTTCATCACTTTTAATTAAGCCCATAATTTTTAGAGCTGTTTTCACCGGGCAAGGATTCGTTTCTTTAAAGAAAAGACGTATTAAAGGAAGCAGGTCGAAATGAATTCGATATCCTTTTCGAGCGTCGCCATCCCAGGCCGCTTCGCACATTTCTTTAAATCTTTCAGGAAGAACGTGAGCACTGGCAGCAATCGCTCCATCTCCACCGAGAACACAATTAACATAGATCAAGTGGTCTTCTCCTGAAAGAATACTGAAATTGTCAGGACGAAGAGCAAGGGTATCCATGAGCTGGTCAATACTTCCACTTGCTTCTTTGACCCCAACGATATTTTCAAGCTCGGCTAACCTTAAAAGCGTTGACACTTCGATATTTCGGCTCGTTCTTCCAGGAATATTGTAAATAATTATTGGAAGAGAAGTTTTTCGAGCAACTTCAGTATAGTGAGCTACAATTCCATCCTGAGTTGGCTTATTATAGTAGGGACAGACAATAAGAGCGCCATCAGCACCATCTTTTTCTGCTTCCTGTGTGAATTCGATAGCTTTTGCAGTCTCGTTTGAGCCGGTACCAGCTATCACTTTAACTCTCCCGGCTATTTTTTTGATGGTGAATCTGACAACTTCTTTATGTTCTGATTCAGACAAAGTAGGAGATTCCCCGGTAGTTCCACACGGAACTATGCCATCGACTCCTTTTTCAATATAATATTCAATCAATCGTTCAAATGATTCCCAGTCAATTTTCCCATTAAGAAAAGGTGTCACAATTGGAATA
>CALIRS010000078.1 GCA_938042205.1 uncultured bacterium
CGATTCATTCAGATGTTTTCAGAGATCGTGCTTAAAGTGGATAAAGACAAATTCGAAGAGGCAATTCGTGAAAAAAAGCGGGAGAAGAATGTAGAACTCGATACAGAACTGAATACCGATGATTTAAAAGACCTGGTTGAAATTTTTAAGAGAATAGTGAGAACAGAAACTGGCAAGGATTTTCCAACAGACCCTCAAGAGCAGCTTAAGATGGCGGTGAAGGCTGTTTTTGACTCCTGGGAAAATCCGCGAGCAAAAGTTTATCGTCGCATAAACAAAATCTCTGATGATCTTGGTACTGGTGTAAACGTTCAGACAATGGTTTTTGGAAATATGGGCAGTGATTCGGCTACTGGTGTGGCTTTTACCCGAAATCCTTCTACGGGAGAAAAAGAAGTGTTTGGCGAGTATCTTGTAAATGCTCAGGGGGAAGACGTAGTTGCCGGGATCAGAAATCCAGTGCCTATTTCCAGAATGAAAGAAGAGCTACCTGAATCTTACGAACAACTTCGGAATCTGATGGAGACACTTGAGAAGCATTATCGTGATATGCAGGACATAGAGTTCACAATTGAAAGAAATAAGCTGTATATGCTTCAAACAAGAGTCGGGAAACGTACCGCTCAGGCAGCAATCAAGATAGCAGTGGATATGGTGAAAGAAGGTTTAATTAATAAAGAAGAAGCGGTAACGAGAATAAAACCTGAACAGCTAGACCACCTGCTTCACCCAAGAATTGATCCAGAGGCGAACCTTTCAGTTTTAACAAAAGGCTTGCCAGCATCGCCGGGAGCAGCTACCGGAAAAGCGGTATTTTCAGCTGATGATGCTGAAAAGCTTGGAAAAACAGGAGAAAAGGTGATTTTAGTTCGCTGGGAGACTACTCCTGATGATATTCACGGGATTGTAGAAGCTCAGGGGATACTAACTTCTCACGGAGGAATGACTTCTCATGCAGCTGTTGTAGCTCGTGGGATGGGGAAACCATGCGTATGTGGTGCTGAGGAAATAAGAATTGATGAAGAGAAAAAAATATTTACAGTAAACACTACTACTGTCAGGGAAGGAGACATTATCACCATCGATGGAAGTAACGGAAGAGTTATTCTCGGATCTGCTCCGCTGATACCGCCAAGAGTAACTGAAGACCTTAATCTTATTCTTACATGGGCTGATGAATTCAGAACGCTTGGAGTTCGTGCAAATGCAGATACACCTGCGGATGCCAGGCGCGCCAGAGAATTTGGAGCAGAAGGGATAGGGCTTTGTCGCACTGAACACATGTTTTTTGGAGAAGACAGACTTCCCTGGGTTCAAAAGATGATTCTTGCGGAAAGCGATGAAGAAAGAAATGAAGCTTTATTAAGACTCCTTCCGATGCAAAGAGAGGATTTTGAGAACATTTTTCGTGAGATGAGCGGGCTTCCAGTAACTATCAGGCTTCTCGACCCCCCGCTTCATGAATTTTTGCCCTCTTATACTGATGTAATGGTCAAGCTTACTGAGCTTAAATCAAAAGGCGGAGACGAAAAGGAAATTCACGACCTTGAGCTGTATGCAAAAAAGATTAAAGCAATGTCTGAAATGAACCCAATGCTTGGTTTAAGAGGTTGTAGATTAGGATTGACATTTAAAGGGATTTACGAAATGCAGGTAAGAGCTATTATGGAAGCGGCGGTGAAAGTGCTTGATGAGGGCTATCAACCAGTGGTTGAAATAATGATCCCTCTGGTATCTGAAGCTAAAGAGCTCGAAATTCTTGAGAAAAGGCTTGATAAAGTTGTAAAAGAAGTGCTTTCTGAGACAGGGAAGAGCATTGAGTACCGGTTTGGAACTATGATTGAACTCCCAAGAGCAGCTCTTACGGCAGATGAAATAGGAAAGGTAACAGAATTTTTCTCATTCGGAACAAATGACCTTACACAAACCACTTATGGCTTTTCGAGAGATGACGCTGAAGCCAAGTTCCTTCCTAAGTACCTCGAGGAAAAAATATTGAAGGACAATCCATTTGAAGTTCTTGATGCCAGAGGCGTAGGCAAACTGGTTACAATTGCAGTTGAACTTGGGAGAAAATCCAATCCAGACTTGAAGCTTGGCATTTGTGGAGAACACGGTGGCGAGCCACGATCGATAGAATTCTGTCACAAGGTTGGTCTGGATTACGTGAGTTGCTCACCATTCAGGGTACCGATTGCCAGACTGGCAGCAGCGCAGGCAGCACTTAAAAACAAAACCAGTTAAAAGCAAGCTTGAGAGAGGAAAAACTTCAATATGACACAGGTCTTAAGAGAATTTCTTGAGGAGAAAGAAAAGCTTGTTTATTCTAAGCGGGCCACTTTTTCCTCAGAAACACGCGGGCGGTTAAAGCCCGAAGAACCGTGCAATGTTCGCACCGAATTTCAACGCGATAGGGATAGAATCATTCATTCAAAAGCTTTTAGAAGATTAATGAGAAAGACTCAGGTTTTTATTTCTCCTGAAGGTGACCATTACCGAACCAGACTTACTCACGCATTGGAAGTTTCTCAAATAGCAAGAACTATCGCCAGAGGCTTGCGCTTAAACGAAGATTTGACGGAAGCTATTGCGCTTGGGCATGACCTTGGGCATACTCCTTTTGGACATATCGGAGAGCTGGCTTTGACGGAATGTCTTGAAAAAATAAAGTCAAGGTATCCTGAGGTGAAAATTCCTTTCAGGCACAATGAACAATCTCTGCGCGTGGTTGATGTCATCGAACGCAAAGGGCAGGGGTTGAATCTAACTTATGAAGTTCGAGACGGGATTTTAAAGCATACTGGTGATGAACCTCCAGTAACTCTTGAAGGGCAGATTGTAAAAATTGCAGACAGGATAGCCTATGTTAACCACGACATTGATGATGCTATCAGGGGTAACGTAATTTCACTTGAAGAATTACCTTCAAGAGCGCTTGATATTCTTGGATATGAACATAGCAAGAGAATTGACACTACTGTTAAGGATATCATCAAAGTCAGCGAAGGCGAAGATTTTATAAAAATGAGCCATGAAGTCTCTTACGCCTTAAACCTTCTTAGAGATTATCTTTTTGAGGCTGTTTATTTAAATCCTGAAGCAAAGTCCGAGGATAAAAAAGCTAAAGAAGTTATCACATTGCTTTTTTCCTACTATTGCGACAATCCAGAGCAACTTCCAGTAGAATTCCAACCTCAGGAGGAAAGAGAGATTCCAGTGCGTGTCTGCGATTATGTTGCCGGAATGACTGACAGATACGCTCTGAGAAAATTTGAAGAGATTTTCGTTCCTCAGAGCTGGATGGTTTAAAAACGGTCACTTTGGCAACGTATCATTAAAAAGAGAGCTATGTCAGGGATAATTTCCGAAAAGGATATTGAACAATTGAGAGAACATATAAATATAGTGGACGTCGTTTCAGATTATGTTGCTTTGAAGCCAGCAGGACGCAGATTCAGGGGCCTCTGTCCTTTTCATTCTGAGAAAACGCCATCTTTTTTTGTTGACCCGGAAAAGCAGCTATATCATTGTTTTGGGTGTGGAAATGGTGGAGACATATATTCTTTTGTGATGCAGGCAGAAAAGTTAAGCTTTCCAGAAGCAATAGAACAGTTGGCAAGACGAGCTGGCTACCCTTTAACATATGTTCAGGCAGAGAGAACTTCTTCTGACAAAAGAACGAGACTTTTTGAACTTATGTCTTTAGCTAAAGATTATTACAAAGAATACTTGTGGCGGAATTCAGCTGGCAAAAAAGCTCTTGAATATCTACAAAATCGTCATTTTGATGAGAGCACTCTTCGAAAGTTCGAAATTGGTTTTTCCCCGAGCAGCTGGGATGAGGTTTCAAAATTTCTTATTAAAAAAGGCTTCAAAGAGGAGGAACTTTATCAGGCAGGTATCTCAACAAAAGGCAGCAGAGGACCAATTGATTTATTTCGTGGTCGAATCATGTTTCCTATTTTTGATTTAAAAGGCAGAGTCATCGCTTTTGGTGGAAGAATTTTTTCCGGAGAGGGACCTAAATATCTGAATTCTCCTGAGACCATTCTTTTTAAAAAAGGTTCTATTCTCTACAACCTGGACAAAGCCAGAAGAGACATAGTGGTCTCTGATAAATGTGTGATTGTTGAAGGTTATACTGACGTTATTGCTCTTGATGGCATCGGGATTTCTTATGCAGTTGCCACTCTTGGAACAGCTCTAACGGCTGAACATTTAAAACAGGTTATTAAGTTTACAGAAAACATTTATTTAGCTTTTGATGCGGATTCTGCAGGCAAAACTGCTGCTGAAAGAGGTCTGGAACTTATTGGAGCAGCGGGTAACGCCAGAGTAGCGGTATCCCTTTTCCCTGAAGGACAGGATCCGGCAGATTTTTGTAAAACAAATACAAAAGAAGAAGTGGAAAAAGTTATTTCAGAAGGTGTAAGGCTGGAAGATTTTTGCATTAATCAAAGGCTTGAAAAGTTTGACCTGAAAGACCCAAAAGAAAAAGCAAAAGCAATTGATTCTCTTGCCGATATATTTAATGTCCTGAAAGACCCGATATTGTATGAGGAATACTTAAAAAAGGTTGCAGCGCTCACTTTAGTTAGAGATGATACATTGAGACTTAAATTTAAACCCGGTAAGTTCTATAATATTAAAAGATCTGAAAACAATTCATTAATTTCCCTGAAAAAGACAGATCCTAAAAAGGAGCGCGAAGAAGAGTTACTGAGGATTTTATTGCAGCATTTCCCGGAGTCTTTGATAGTAATATCTGGAAAAGTTGAAGAGGATTGTTTCACTGAAGAAACCAGAAGAAAAATATATAAAGCACTTATAGATTTTTCTGATTCAGGGTTAGATAAAACGATAGAAGCTTTTTTAAATTATTTTAGGAACAGTGAAGGGGAGATGGCATTTCAAAAGGTAACGGGCTTACTCATGGAGGAAATAAAATGTATAGAGAGTCTTGACTGGAAACACCATCTTTTACAAACGGCACTTACTGTGAAGTTAAGATATCTGGACGATTTAATAAAAAAACTTGATGGAAAGATAAAAGAAGCTGAGAAGGCAGGAGATGAAGACGAGATTAAAAGGGCACACCAGGAACTTACCGGTCTTTTAATTTTAAGAAAGAATACACTTCGAGAGATAGCAAGAACTTAAGAGGTGAGGAGAATTGTTAGGAAAGAAGAAAACACCCAGAATTTCCGGGATTGATGATCCCGCGCGCGATGCTAATGGAGGATTTGGTATCGATGAAAGCGAAGAGGAATTTGAAGACATCGAAAAGAAGGAGAGATGGTCTTCAAAAGAGGATAAGCTCCAGGAACTTGAGTTTTTAGGGAGGAGCAAAGGTTCTCTTTCACTCAAGGAAATAAATGAAGCTTTTGGTGAAGAAGAACTTCTTCCTGAGGACATGGAAGATGTTTATCGCTATTTGGAATCTCAAGGCATAGATATTCAAGAATTGGAGGAAATCGAAACTCCGATGGCAAAACCAGTTGAAGTGGAAGAAGAATTGGTAAGAATAAGCACTGCAGATCCAGTCAGGATGTATCTTAAAGAAATCGGCAAGGTGCCGCTTTTAACTGCTGAGCAGGAAGTTGAGTTAGCAAAAAGGATCGAAGCCGGAGAAGAGGCAGAAAAGAAATTAAAAACCCCGGGCTTAAGCGAAGAAGAAAGACTTAGACTTCAGAGAGTTAGAGAAGATGGGATTAAAGCTAAAAAGAAGCTCATTGAGTCAAACTTGAGACTCGTAGTATCCATTGCAAAAAAGTATGTAGGCAGAGGACTGCTCTTCCTTGATTTGATTCAAGAGGGAAATTTGGGGCTCATAAGAGCAGTTGAAAAGTTTGATTATAAAAAGGGGTATAAGTTTTCAACGTATGCTACCTGGTGGATCAGACAGGCGATAACACGTGCCATTGCTGATCAGGCACGCACCATCCGCATACCTGTTCATATGGTTGAAACAATTAATAAGATGACTCGGATTCAAAGACAGCTGCTTCAGGAGTTTGGCAGAGAACCTACTCCTGAGGAAATAGCTGAGCGTATGGAAATTCCTGCGGAGAAAGTGCGCGAAATTATGAAAATATCATGGGAACCGGTATCTTTAGAAACTCCTATTGGCGAAGAAGAGGATAGTCAGCTTGGAGATTTTATTCCTGATGAGAGTGCGGAAAATCCGATAGAGACTGCTTCCAGCATGATGCTTAAAGAAGACTTGAAAAAAATTCTCGAAGGATTGACTGAGAGAGAGAGGAAAGTAATTGAATATCGTTTTGGTTTAATTGATAATCAACCGCGTACTCTTGAAGAAGTTGGTAGAATATTTGGCGTCACCCGTGAGCGCATTCGCCAGATTGAATCTAAAACATTGAAGAAGCTCCAACATCCCAACCGCAGCGCCCGCTTGAAAGACTATCTTGATTGATAAAGATCCTTGACTTTTCTCTTACTTTTTTAAGAATTTACGATATGATTGGTTAAGAACTTGCATTACGTGAGATGCCTGCGTCTCGACTTGATAATATCGGGGACAGTTTATAAAATTTCTTTTTCGTTGTAATGCGCTTTCGCAGCAATTTGGGATATGCGAAAATATAGATGTCATTCCTGCGCAACGTTCCGCAGTAGCTCAATGGTAGAGCAGCCGGCTGTTAACCGGCAGGTTGCAGGTTCGAGTCCTGCCTGCGGAGCCATTTTGAACAATTTTTCGGACTCATAAAAGTGGTAGATGAACGCTCACCCACCTCGCCTCTTCGGCGCTCAGCGAACTTGCTATTCATGTGCCCGTCGTACTGCGGGAACTTTGAAACCTTCGTCGGCTCGTCCTGTTTGACAGACTCAAGACACAACTTGCGTCATCGCAACTCTTCACTCTATATCCTGCCACACTTTCAGCATGGTACTTTCCCAATGCCAGTTCCATCAGTAGAGTTTATCTATTCCTACGCATCACCTTATAAGGATTTTTTCTTATTAAAATCCTATTGATGTTCAATGTGTTATTTTGTATATTACAGCCAGGTTTTATTAAAAATTGTTTGTTTAAGAAAAGGAATTCTCTTTTGGAAAAAAAAGAAATAAAGAAGTTAAGCAAATAGCCGAGTGTTAACAGATGGATGAACACACTGTATACAAACTTGTACGCTCAGGCCTTATCCTTTCAATCAAAATCGCTGTACAGTAGCTATTTTAAAGAGATGTAATTGGTAAATGGATAAGTGAGAAATCATTACAAAAGGTAACAGAGAATATAAAGTGTTCCTCAAAGAAAAGGAAAATAATTTATGAGTCAAGAAAGAAATATCCGAAAGCATTTTATAATTTAACCAGAAGATGAGATGTCAACACTAGATTTAACATTTATAACAAATGAACCAGGCAAAACACTTAAAGATAGATTTGTTCAACTAACAAAAGATTGTTTGTTCTTCGATTGTTTAGTGGGTTATTTTAATGTAACCGGGTTTCATTTCATATACAAATCTTTGGAGAATACTGAGAAGATAAGAATTCTCATTGGGATGAGAACAACTAAGGAAACCCACGATTTAATAAGAAGCGCAGAAAATCAGCTCCAAAATTTACTCTCCCATTCAGAGGTAAAACGAAATGTAGAAGGAATGATAGAAAGCGAGATGGCTGATTCGGAAGATAAACAAAATGTTGAAGAGGGAGTCCAAAAGTTTATTGAATGGATAAAAAGTGGAAAATTAAAAATTAGAGCTTACCCACTTCATAATATCCATGCAAAACTATATATTATGACCTTCAAAGAAGGAGACAGAGATGTAGGAAGAGTTATCACAGGTTCAAGTAATTTTACTCAATCTGGACTTATGGACAACCTGGAATTAAATGTTGAGCTAAAGAATCGTTCTGATTATGAGTTTGCGAAACAAAAATTTGAAGAATTATGGAAAGATGCTGTGGACGTAACCGAAGATTTTGTCCAGATAATAAATGAAAGAACTTGGCTTAACCCAAATATTACCCCTTACGAACTTTATCTTAAATTTTTATACGAGTATTTTAAAGATGAACTGAGCCGAACTGATGAGGTTTTTACAAGATACTTACCCGAGAACTTCAAGAGATTCGAATACCAGGAACAGGCAGTTTTGAATGCAAAGAAAATACTCGAAGAGTATGGAGGGTGCTTCATTTCCGATGTAGTTGGCCTTGGTAAAACTTATGTTGCAACGATGCTTGCAGGACAACTTGATGGCAGAACCCTTGTCATAGCACCACCTGCACTTATTAACGAAAACAATCCTGGTTCTTGGTCAAATGTTATTCGCGATTTTCACGTTCCAGCCAAGTGTTGTTCCATTGGTAAGCTTGATGAAGCAAAAGAATATATAAAAAGATATGAAAATACTGATGTCTCTGTAAAAAATATTATCATAGATGAAGCACACCGTTTCAGGACGGAAACAACTATTAGTTACGAAAAGATTGCTGAAATTTGTCGGGGGAAAAGAGTAATTTTAGTTTCTGCAACTCCATACAATAACTCACCGAGAGACATTCTGTCACAGATTAAACTCTTCCAAAATACCAGAAAAAGCATTATCCCTGGAGTTGTAGATCTTGAAGAATTCTTTGGAAGACTTGAGAAGAAGTTAGAAAAAGTTAACCGTCAGAAAGATTATAAAAATTTTCTCGATATAACAAGAAGCAACGCAAAAGAAATTCGTGATAAAGTTTTGAAATACCTAATGGTCAGAAGGACGAGAGCTGAAATTGAAAAATACTTTGCCGAGGATTTAAAGAAAAACAATGTGAGATTCCCAGAGGTCGAAGATCCAAAGCCTTTTTATTACCAGCTTAATGAACAGGAAGACCGGATCTTTATAGAAACAGTAAAGCTCATCACACAGGAATTTACATACTCACGCTATATGCCTCTTCTTTATTTGAAAAAAAGAATTTCACCGTTAGAAGAACAGGCACAAAGAAATATGGGTTGTTTTATGAAAGTTCTCCTTGTAAAGCGGTTAGAGAGTAGTTTTTATGCCTTCCGTAAAAGTGTTGATCGCTTCATAGATTCCTACACTATGTTTATCAAAACATACCGAGGTGGTTATGTTTATGTGAGTAAAAAATATATTGACAAGGTTTTTGAACTTTTAGAACAGGAGGACGATGAAGCTATCCAGAAATTGATTGAAGAAGGCAAGGCAGAGAAATATGAGGCAAAAGAATTTCGTGAAGAATTCACAACTGACCTTAAAAGTGACCTTGAGATTCTTAAAAAAATTAAATCAATGTGGGAAGATATAAAAAGAGATCCAAAACTTGAAACCTTGCTGAAGAATTTAAGAGAACACCAAATTTTAAAGCATAAAAAAATAGTTATTTTTACAGAGTCAAAAGAGACTGCAGAGTATTTGACGAATAAAATAAATTCCGAATTTGGTGAGATAGCTCTCCTCTTTCATGGTAGTTCTTCAGAAACAGTTCGGGATAAGGTTATAGAAAATTTTGATGCACGGTCAAGGATCAAAAAAGACGATTATAGAATTCTTGTTTCAACTGAGGTTCTTTCAGAAGGTGTCAACCTTCATCGGTCAAATATAGTGATTAACTACGATATCCCCTGGAATCCAACGAGACTGATCCAAAGAGTTGGGAGAATAAATCGTATAGATACACCATTTGGCAGGATACATACCTTTAACTTTTTCCCGACAAAACAAGCAGATTCTGAGATTGAACTTACAAATATCGCTCGTGCAAAAATAGAAGCTTTCTTAACTTTACTTGGTGGAGATGCCTCAATACTTACAGAAGGCGAACCTGTTTCCTCTCACGAACTATTTGACAAACTCCTTTCAAAGAAAACTATTACCGGAGACGAGGAAGAAGAAAGCGAACTAAAATATTTAAGGGTCATTGAGGACATCCGCACTAAAACCCCCGAACTTTTTGAAAAGATAAAGCGTCTCCCCAAAAAGGCTCGTTCTGCAAAGATATTTTCTCAAAATCTAAAAGATTTTGCTTCTCCTGATTCTTTAATCACTTTCTTTAGAAAGAGCAAGCTTATGAAATTTTTTATTTCCGATAAGAATAATAAATCGGCAATAGAGCTTGACTTTTTGACTTCTGCAAAAATTCTTGAGAGTTTACCAGCTGAGAAGCGAGCAAAATTACCCCTTGAAGATTACTATGAACTTATCGATAAAAATAAAAGTTCATTCTTTAATGCAACCGTTGAGGAAATTATTAAGACCTATCGGCGGGGTGGAGCGAGTAGTGAAACCAAACTTTTAAAAATCCTTAAAGCGACACAAAAAAACAGTAAACAATTGACTGAAGAGCAGGAAAATTATCTTAAAAAAGTTATCAATAGACTTCAAGAAGGGGCTCTGCCGAAAAAAACTGTTCAAAAAACATTGAGCTCGCTCCAAAAACTTAAAATCGAGGAAATAGAAAATCCATTAAAGGTCATTGGTATCCTTCAAAGAAAGATTCCCGCAACAT
>CALIRS010000079.1 GCA_938042205.1 uncultured bacterium
GGGTAATAGCGATTTAGCGTTTGTCGGAGGATTGTTCCTTGCAATTTTTCTCTTAGTTGTACCTGTACATAAAGATCTACTCAGTCTTCTTCTTGTAATAAGCATAGCTATTTCACTCCTTATTCTATTGACCATAATTTATCTCAAGGATCCTTCGGAGTTTTCAGTTTTCCCTACGCTCCTTTTAGCCGTAACTTTGTATCGATTGGGTCTTAATGTTGCATCAACCCGACTCATCCTCCTAGATGGTGATGCAGGAGGAGTTATTGAAGCATTTGGAAGTTTTGCTGTTCGAGGAAACTACATTGTTGGGACAGTCATTTTCTTAATTTTAGTTATCATTAATTTTGTTGTTATTACCAAAGGTGCCGGACGTATCTCCGAAGTTACTGCCCGTTTTACACTAGATGCGATGCCTGGAAAGCAGATGTCCATAGATGCTGAGATGCAAAACGGAGTTATTACTGAAGCACAGGCTCTTGCTAAGAGGGAAAAATTACAAAAGGAGGCAGATTTCTATGGCTCAATGGACGGGGCGAGTAAGTTTGTGCGGGGTGATGCTGTTGCAGGAATTATAATTACCGTTGTGAATGTGGTTGGTGGTATTTTGATAGGATTTTTTCAGCGTGATATGGAAATTGTTCAAGCTCTTGAAACCTACACAATTTTATCCATTGGTGATGGGCTTGTTACTCAAGTTCCTTCAATTATCGTCTCTATTGCAGCAGGTATTCTAGTAACTCGTTCCTCGGAGGAGGGGGATCTAGGTGAATATGTTTCTAAGCAGCTTATTGTTTATCCACGTGCAATTGCAATTTCTGGTGCTTTGCTTCTTCTTTTCTCGTTTTTTCTTTATGAAACATTTTGGCCATTCTTTATTCTTGCAGTTGCTTGTTTCATAACTGCCTATTTCGTTAACAAAAAGCTCAATGAGACGGATCCCGCGCAGGATCCGAGTGCTCAGGGAATTGCACAAAACTCAGGATTGTCTGCACAGTCAGCACAAACTTCTAGTGTTCCAAGTGCCCCTTCCAGCGGAGGTGAAGAAGTCTCAGCACTTACTCCTATGGAAAGTGCTATTGAGCAGGAGGTTTTTGGACTAGAAATGGGATATGGATTACTGGTCTTGGCTGATAAAAAGAAAGGGGGAGACTTACTTGACCGAATCACTGGTGCTCGCACTAATTTTGCTCGAGAAATGGGTATGCTACTACCCACTATTGGTGTTCGTGATAATATTGAATTGGAACCCAACGAATACCGTTTCTTACTTAGAGGTAAAGAGGTTATACGATCAAGTGTAATACCTGATCGAGTGCTAGCAATGAGCATGGGGGGAGGAGATGCTACTAAACTAGAGGGTATTCCCACAATTGAACCGGTTTTTGGTATTGGTGCCACCTGGATCTCGGAGGATAAGAAAAGAGAGGCTGAGGTCGAAGGATGCACGGTTGTTGACCCATCGTCGGTTTTAGTTACGCACCTGTCAGATGTTCTGAAGCGATTTGCCTATTTAATTTTGGAAAGAGAGGGAACTCAAAAGCTTCTTGATTTGATCAAGGATAAAAACCCGACCTTGGTCAGTGAGTTGTTGCCTGATTTGGTAAATGTTGGAGTGATTCAACGTACATTGCAAAACTTGCTCCGCGAAAGAATTTCAATTAAAAACCTAACCTTAATTTTAGAAACTATAGCCGACATGGCTCCCGTCACGAAAAACCCAGACGAGCTCTCGGAGCAAGCACGGAAAAGGCTTGGAATGTATTTTGTCAAAGAATTTGAAGTTGAGCCTGAGAAACTTCTTGCTCTTACTTTCGATCCTGCTCTTGAACAATCTCTCATTGGAAGAGTTAAAAGAAGCCAATTTGACATAGGTCTTGTTATGGACCCTGAGATAACCGAAGGAATTATTCAAGAGATAGATCCCAAAATAAAAGAGATGTCTGAGAAAGGCTTAACCCCTCTACTGATTACAACTTCTGAACTTAGATTGGCATTTCGTAGATTCATGGAACCTTCATACCCTCATTTGGTAATTTTATCTTATCAGGAGTTACCAACGGAGACTAGTATTGAACCTTATGGTACAATAGTTTTGCCTCAACAAACATTACCGCAAGAGGTACTGCAGGCAATGGATGAAAATCCTCAATTAAATAATTTACAAGAGGAACCTGTCACAGTACCCGCATAATCTAAAATAATATGTCCATCGTTGATCAAAAAACAGAATCCGAAAATGGGAAAAAGTTTAGGCTTATCGTTAGATCAGCAGAGGAAGCAGTCAGAGTTATTCGTGATAAGCTTGGTGACAATGCAAAGGTTATTTCGGTCAGGCAAGTTGGAGGCGAAGGTTTGAAGCGATTTATTTCCTCTCCAAAGCTTGAAGTAATAGCACAACTGGTTGAAGAGCCTAAAGGGAATGATTTAAATCCTGAAGATGTGTCTTCTCCAAATCTATCTTCGGCTGCAAGAAGTGATGGCGTTAAAAATGAAGTAAGAGAAGATAATCCTGTCGAAAAATCTCTTGATGGTTTAACTACGGGTGAAATCAAAGAAGAAAGGGAAACACCAACCAATAATTTTAAACTATTATCTAAATTCGGTTTTGATCAATCATTGCTTTCAGATATTAGTTCCTGGTCAAATTGGTCTAGTCTTAAAAATGCTCCCATCGCTGATGTCCTCAAAGAGATTACAATTGGTCTTAGTGACCGCTACAGTGCTCTTGATAATGTTGGTTGCAGCGATAAGATTGCACTTCTTGGAGGTCCAGGAGTCGGTAAAACCACCACATTGTGTAAGTTTTTGGCTCATGAAGTATTTATGAACAAAACTAGCCCTTGTGTCCTCAAAATTGAGAATGGAGTACCAAACCCAGATGATGCATTAAGGATTTTTTGTGAAGTTGTTGGTGTAACTCTTTATCGAGAATCTGAGAGCTTGCCATTTATTGATCAGCAAAGTCCATTGTTTTTAGATTTCCCTGGTATTGGTGTCACTGAGATGGATGCTTGGAATAACGCAGAAAGCGTACTTGATTCTCTTGGTGTAGAAACGCGGATTCTGGTTGTTAATGGTGCTTATGACCGAGAAATTATAAATAAATACATTCGTGTGGCAAAGAATGCGAAGGCGACTCACATTGCAATTACTCATTTCGATGAAATGGCAAATTCAACAAAACTTTGGCCCGTTATTTTTAATTCGAACCTCACGCCCGTTTGCATCTGTAATGGTCAAAATGTAACGGGTGACTTTTCGACAAGTGTCCTCAATCAACTAATTGCTAAAACTTTTCCAGAGGAATTATACTCGAAGG
>CALIRS010000080.1 GCA_938042205.1 uncultured bacterium
GAGTTAAATAAATTTCTCGAAGGGGTATGCAGAGAGATGATTAAAAGAATCTACAAAGAAATAGGAAGAAACGAGAAAGATTAGCAGGGAGGCACAGGAATGGTTGACAAAAAACGAGTGCTTGCAGTTGATGATTCAAAGACTATATCGGAAATGATTCGAACAATTCTTGAACGTGTCGGGTATGAAGTTGAGCTTGCCTATGATGGCATCGAGGCTCTTGAAAAAGTTAAACATAATGTGCCTGATTTGATAATTCTTGATATCAATATGCCACGTCTTGATGGCTTTCGTGTCTGTAGGCTGCTCAAATTTGACAGGAATTACAGACATATCCCAATCATCTTACTAACTGCTCGTAATGAAGAAGAAAATATTAAGACTGGCATAAAAACAGGGGCGGATCTTTATTTGACAAAACCAATTGAGCCGGAGCAACTTATCGAAGCAGTTCACAAGTTTCTTGGAGAAAACTAAGGAGTGGAATTAATGTCTGAAGCGATTGTTAAGGGCAGCAATCTTAATAAAATTTTAAATGGTTTGATTGAGGAACAGCTTTTAACAGAAGAAGCTTTATCTGAAGCTATAAGCAAAGCAGAAAGCAGCCGCAAAAATTTAGGGGAAATTCTTATCGAAGATGGTTACATATCAAAAGAAGCTCTGGAGAGCTTTATAAAGAAAATCTTTGAGCTTCCATACGTGGATCTGACAAGCTATGTTCCTGACCCTGAAGCTTTGAAACTTATTCCAAAAACAATTGTTCACAGGTATTTGATACTACCATTATTTGAAATAGAAGGGAATCTAACAGTAGCAATTCCAAATCCATTAACTGTATTTATTCTCGATTCTATAAGTCAGGAAATAGGATATGAACTTGACCCGGTATTAACAACAGAGGACTCTCTTCTCGACTCAGTAATTGTTTACTATGGAATATCACCTGATGAGATGAGTGATTACCACAAGGCATCTGGTTCAATTGCCGAAACAGAAAACGATTTCGAGCTCAAAGAAGAAAATCTATTTTCTATTGACCTGGATAGATTGGCGATTCTTGAGAGTTCTTCAGTATCAGAGCTTCTTACAGAAATTCTTTTAAAGGCTAAGAAAGCTGAAGCTACAGCAGTTCACATAGAACCGATTGAAGGAGATTTCAGAGTGATGTATAGAGTTGAAGGAACTCTAAGGACAGTTGGTGTGGCAGCAAGAAGTCTCCAGAAACCTTTAACAGATTATCTTAAGAATGTTTCTAAGTTTCCCCGTCAGGTAGAGAGACCTGTTGAAAAAATACTGGAGCTTCCGCGGCTTGGAGAGATGATCATTTCAATGTTCCCGACTATTCATGGTGAAAGAATTGTCCTTACTTTTGAAAGAGATCCTTTAAGAATTGATGATATTGAGCAGATTGGTCTATCTGAAGAAGAAAAGAATGATATTAAAGAAGTCCTTAATTGCCGTCATGGTCTTATGGTGATCGGAGCACCTATTAATTCTGGAAAGACATCGACCCTGCGCACTTTTTTAAGGTATGCAAATAAGGAAGGCAAAAGTGCCTTTATGCTGGCGGTGGAAGAAGTTAGACCGGTCGAAGGCGTTCAATTCCAGAAGTTGAGAGGAGAAGAGCTTCTTACAGCAATCGAAGGGCTAATTCATCAGGATATTGATATTATTGGACTTGATGAAGCCGATTCAGAGGAAGCTATCAGAGCCTGTATCAGGTTAGCACAAAAAAGCATGGTCATCTTGACTATAGAAGCTTCAAGTATTACAGATGCGATAAGAAAAATGATTGATTCAGGAGCAGAAACATTTTCTTTAAGCTGGTCACTCAGTGCTGTGATTTCCCAGAGAGTAATGAAGAAGAACTGTTCCCATTGTCTTGAGGAATACAAATCACCTTTGATCACAAATAAAGTAGTTAAGAAGTATCTTGGCGAAAATTTCCAGGTTTTTCGTTCCAGAGGATGTGATTCCTGCCGTGGTAGTGGAGTAGATGGTTACGTTTCAGTATTTGAAGTAACCTCCTTTTCAGAATCAATGAAAAGAAAATTGGCAACTTCGTTTAACCCTCAGGACTTTCAAAATCAGCTGAGGAGTAAAGGTGTTGATTCCATTCTTTCGAAAGCGATGGAAAAGGTGGTTGAAAAGCAGGTAACTCTTGAAGAAGTGTATCGAACAACAGGATTTAAGGAGTAATAAATGAAAGAGATGGTTCTTGTTTGTGAAGTTAGAGGTCATAAAATTGGAGTAGACGCGGGGCAAATCGCTGAAATATTAAACGTTCCACTCGTCAAAAGAATTCCAACTTCAAAGCCAGCGTTTTGTGGAGTTGTAAATGTTCGTGGCGATGGTGTTCCTGTTTATGATGCTGGCAAGCTTTTCTGGAATGAGTTCATTCCAGTAACAGTTCGTACTCAAATGGTTATTTTGAAGCATTCTAAAGGACTTTTTGGATTAATTGTGGATAGAGTCTTCGATATTGAAGAAACTGATCCCGAAAACATTGAGCCGGTTAATGGTCTTTATGGTCTTATTCCCGGGATTGACAGGGTGCTAAAGAAAGATACAGAAGTACTTCCTCTTATCGATAGTGAAGTCATTTATGGAGCCCATTCTCTTTCCCTGGATGAAGAAGTGGAGGTTGATTTCACGGAAGAAAATCAGGACTTTGATGAAGAAACTATTTCAATATTAAAGGAAAGGGCGAGAAGTCTTGCCAAAAAACCTGTAGAAAAGAAAAGTGAATTTCAAGGGTTGCTGTTAGTAAGAATCGCTGATCAGAACTTTGCATTTAAGATCGAGCATGTGAGAGAAATAATCAGACCTTCGAAGATTACATATGTTCCAGGTACACCTGAACATTTCAGCGGGGTACTTACCTTTAGAGGAGAAATTATACCGGTAATTGAAGCATCTGTGCTTCTGTGCCAAGGAATGAGCAAAGAGAGTGGTAAAGAGCGCATTGTTCTTGTTTCAGCAAATTCTGAAACGGTAGGAATAAAAGTTGATGAAGTGATTTCTCTATTATTTATTGAGGAAGATGCTGTCGAAATGCCTGTTCACTCAAAAGGAAATATATCTAAGCTTATTGTTTCCGAAGTTTATGTCGATGGCAATTTGTACAGCATTATAAACCCAGATGCTTTTTTTGATGCAGAACCATTAATGAGAAGCTGAGAGAGGTGAAAGGCATGAAGAGCCTTAAACACTTTGGGAAGAGCGTGTATTCGAAATTAATGATTTTTATCGTATTAGTTAGCACAGTCTTCTTCACGATTCATAATTTGTCTATCCTATGGTTGCTTCCGACAAAAGATCAAAGTGTAAAGACCGAGCTTTTAAAGGCTGTACCAAAGGTGTTTGTTGTTGATGTTTTTACATTTACTCTTGGCCTCGTCGCAGTGCTTGTTTTTTTGAGAAAATTATTGTCGAACCTGAGTTCAATAATGGAGCTTGTAGATAGAATTGAAAAAGGTGATCTTACTTATCGTGCTCCTGTTGTAAGTTCTGATGAGATGGGAAAGATTGCGGCCGCTTTGAATCTAATGTTTGATCAGGTCTCATCAATTGTTAAACGCACTCAGGTAGCAAGCACTCAAATTGCATCTGCTGCTACTCAAATATCTGCAACAATTGAGGAGCAGGCTTCAGGCGCTTCAGAGCAGGCAGTTTCTATAACACAAACCTCAACAACCATGGAAGAATTAGCGCAAACCAGCAAGCAAATTGCTGCTAACGCTCAATCAGTTTTTGAAGCCACTGAAGAAGCTTTGAAATATGCTGAAAAAGGAAAAGATAGCGTGAAAGCTACTGTGGAAGCTATAGATACTGTCAAGAAACAGAGTAAGACTTCTGCTGAAAAAATTGCCATGCTTGGAGAAAAAACAAGAGAAATAAACAATGTCCTTGCGCTCATCAATGAAATTGCTGATCAGACTAAAATCCTGGCGTTGAACGCTTCTATTGAAGCAGCAAGAGCTGGTGAAGCAGGAAAAGGTTTCTCGGTAGTTGCAAGTGAAATCAGAAAGCTCGCCGAAAGTGTGACTGAATCTATTGATGAGATAAAAAGGATTATGGAAGATATTCAGGTCTCGACCAGTTCTCTTGTAGTTTCTACCGAGGAAGAAGTTAAGCTTGTTGAAAGAGGTACTGAGCTTGCCAATGAAGCCGAAAAGGAGATTAGCAATATCGTTGGAAAAATAGAACACATTGCACAGTCTGCGAAGCAAATATCAGTGGCTACTCAGCAAGAAATATCTGCCACCGACCAGGTGTCGCAGGCAATGAAAGAAATTTCTATCGTTGCCAAGCAGAGTGCATCTTCAACCAGGGAGATTGCTGCTTCTGTGGAAATACTCAACAAGTTTTCGAGCGAGCTGAAGGAGGCAGTTTCAAAAATAAAGGTCAGCCCCTGGTGGAAATCTGAAGAAAATGAAGAAGCAGAAATTACAAATAAGGTGGTTACAGAAGATGTTCAAACCGTCTGACTTTATTGAGAAGTTCAAAGAAGAAGCGGAAGAGCGTCTTCAAAAGCTAAATGAGCTTTATATCAATCTTGAAAGGGATTCTGAAAATCATTTTTTGA
>CALIRS010000081.1 GCA_938042205.1 uncultured bacterium
CACCGACAATTCTCTTTGGACCCCATGCAGGATAAAGTCTGATTCCCTCTTCAATGGCTTCCTCTATTTCCCAGGAAAATGCAGGCATTTCCTCACGCTTTTCCAGGCAAACCATTTTAACTACTTTTGCGCCTACACGAACTGCTGACCGAGCAACGTCAATAGACACATTTCCTCCACCGACAACAATTACCTCTTTTCCTATTGTCGCTTTCCCGGTGGTATTTACTTCTTTTAGAAACGGTATTGCGTAGTTTATCTGGGGCAGATCAGCGCCGGGAATGTTTAAGCCTCTGCTTTTCTGAAGTCCGGTTGCGATAATAACTGCATCATACTGACTTGAAAGTTCATCCAGCCCGATATCTTTTCCAACATCAACACCCGTCTTAATATTTATACCCAAATCCTGCAAAAGGCTTATTTCTTCGAGGAAGTTTTCCCTTGGCAGACGATATCTGGGTACCCCTATCATCAACATCCCACCAGGATAAGGATGGCGGTCAAAAACTTGAACCTGATATCCTCGTTTAGCAAGACTATATGCAGAAGCCAATCCGGAGGGCCCAGAACCTATGATGGCAATTTTTTCTTTATATTTAACTTTGAATGGTTTTTGTTTTGGTTTTACCTCAAGATATTTATCCTGAATAAAACGATGAAGGTTTTTAATAGCTATAGCCTCATCATAGGCACCCCGCCGACACATGTCTTCACAGGGATGATTGCAGATTCTTCCAAGTACCCCCGGAAGAATGTTTCTATCTCTGACAGCCTCATAAGCTTCAAGGTATTTATTCTGAGCTACAAGTGCATTTTGCAGTCGAGGGTCAACATTTGCCGGGCAGGTTCCTTTACATGGAGGGATTGTCTTTTTCCCTTCTTCAGGTTCATACTCACCGGCAACCCCCTTCAGGAAAAGTGGTCCTCTCCATCTATCAGAAATTTCCTTTTCTTCAAAAGGGTACTTGATAGTCGTTACAGGTTTAAAAAGATATTTTGCAGTAACCATCAAACCTTTTATCATGCCGCTAATTGTTTCCAGAGCACCATTTTCACGAACCGCCATTTAGACACCTACCCTTAAACCAATCATTAACGTTCCAGTAACCAGAAGATTAATAATAGAAAGAGGTACCAGAAATTTCCATGAAAAATTAAGCCACTGGTCAATCCTGAACCTTGGCCACGTCCAGCGGAACCAGAGGCTTAAGAGAACCAGAACCGAGACTTTTATAAGAAGCCAAACTACCGGAGGTAAGAAAGGACCCAGCCAGCCTCCCATAAACAGTAATACCGTTAGAAAACAGGAACCTATTAGAGCACCGTACTCAGCAAGGAAAAACATCGCCCAGCGCATCCCTGTGTACTCAGTGAAAAATCCTGATACTAATTCAGACTCTGCCCAGGTGAGATCAAAAGGTACTCTATTCGCTTCTGCAAGAGAAGTGAAAAAGAAAATGAGAAACGCTATTGGCTGAACTACTAAAAACCAGATTGACTGCTGATTCTTGACAATTTCAGTTAATGAAAGGCTTCCCGCAAGCATTACTACTGAAAGAGCTGAGAGGGTTCTTGGAATTTCGTAAGCAAACATCTGTCCAGCGCTTCTAAGTGAAGCAATAAGGGAATACTTAGAATTTGAGGCCCAGCCGGCGGTCAGAATTCCAAATACTGAAACAGCTGGTAAAAAAAGCACAATTAAAAGGCTGAGATTTGACTCAAGTGCCACAATATTTTCTGAAATGGGAACGGCTAAAAATATGGTAATTGCTGGTACAAGAGAGAGATATGGCGCTAACCGGAAAAGAACAGGATCCGCTCCCGCAGGAATAATCAGCTCTTTTTGTAATATTTTTAAAAGATCTGCAATGGTTTGAAGTGAACCATGCCACCCTACGTGTAAGGGACCGTATCTTGATTGAAACCTTCCTCCAAGTTTTCGTTCGACAACGTTCAGCACTACAAGCGCGAGTCCTACAAAGCTAAATCCTAAAACTACAGCAATAATCGCTCTCAAGGTAACTTCCAGAGCAAGACTCACCTATCCACCTCGCCGAAAACAGGATCAAGACTTCCGATAATTAGCGGCACATCAGCCACTTTTTCACCTTTTACCAATGTTTCTACCAGGGAAAGATTTACAAAGGCAGGTGAGCGAATTTTCATTCTATATGGCTTTAAGCTTCCGTCTGATACCAGGAAAAACCCCAGTTCGCCCCTGGGAGACTCCACTGCAAAGTAACTACTTCTTTCCTCAGGTACTACATATCTACATAGTTCTTCCGCTTGAACTTCCCCTTCTGGAAGGTTGTCAAGCAACTGTTTGATAATCCTTGTACTCTGTCGCATTTCTTCAAGTCTTATCCAGGCCCTGTCCCAGACATCGCCATTCTTTGTGTAAACGACATCAAATTCTACCTGGTCATACATAAGGTAAGGTGAGTCTTTTCTCAAATCCCAGCTAACCCCCGTCGAGCGAAGTACCGGACCAGAAGCTCCATAGTTTAAAGCTATATTTTTATTAAGTATGCCTATTCCTTTGGTCCTTAACTTATAAATTGGATTTTGAATCAGAAGATCTTCATACTCGTCAACATGAGGTAGAAACTCCTTACAAAAATCCCTGGCTTCTTCAACCCAGCCCTCAGGTAAATCCTGGAAAAGCCCCCCAAAGCGGAAATATGTATAAGTCAATCTGCCACCAGTTGCTCTTTCAAAAAGGTCGAGAATTATTTCACGTTCCCTGAAGCAATATAAAAAAACAGTGTATGCTCCCACTTCAAGACCCTGAGTACCTATAGAAATTAAATGGCTTGCGATACGATTGAGCTCTGCGAGAATTGTTCTTATCGCCTGGGCCCTTTCTGACACCTGAATACCTGCCAATTTTTCAACTGCCATTACATATGCAAGGTTATTCCCCATAGCATTGACGTAATCGAGCCTATCTGTAAGAGGTAGAACTTGCTCATAGGTGCGGTTTTCAGAAATTTTTTCCACACCTCGGTGAAGATATCCAATTTCAGGCTTTGCTCCGATAACTGTTTCTCCATCGAGTTCAAGCACTATCCTGAATACCCCATGCGTACTGGGATGTTGTGGACCCATGTTTATCATGAATTCTTGTTTCTCAACCATTCGTCAGCTTTACTCCTCTTTTAATAAAAATCTTCTGGTTTCTTTTCTACCTCATCACTTTGAAAGTCCTTCCTTAATGGATGGCCTTCAAACTCTTCAGGAAGAAACATCCGCCGCATGTCAGGATGACCTTCGAAAGTTATTCCAAAAAGGTCATAAACTTCGCGCTCATGCCAGTCTGCCCCTTTCCAGATCCCAGTTGAAGAGGGTGCTACAGGCTTATCTTTTGAAAGAGGCGTTTCAATAAATGTTATTTCATGCTTTCCTGTATTAACCAACCCATAAACAAGCAAAAAATGATCTGGATAGTCCACAGCTGTTACAAATGAAAAATAGTTATACCCCTCAGAATGTAAATGCTCGAGAGTTAATTTTAAATCCTCAATACGGACACAAATTGCTCTTTCGTTCATTTTTCAGCGGCACTCTCCCCAAGTATTTTTTCCTGGAGCTTTAGAAAGCCTTCCACCAGTGCTTCCGGACGCGGTGGGCATCCAGGTATATAGACATCTACCGGAATTACTGTGTCTACCCCCTTTACTACGTTGTAAGAATCGTAATAAAATATACCCCCGCTATTGGCACAATTTCCCATGGCTATGATGTATTTTGGTTCTGGCATTTGCTGATATAACCGCTTGATTACCGGTACTATCTTTTTAGTTACTGTTCCGGCAATAACAATGGCATCGCACTGGCGAGGTGATGGGAACCCACCAAGAATACCAAACCTGTCAAGGTCAAACCGAGAAGCATAAGTAGCCATCATTTCAATTCCACAGCAGGCAAGTGCCCAGGGAAGAGGCCAGATAGAGTTTTTTCTTCCCCAGTCAAAAAGTTTTTCTAATTTTACAAGGTGAATAGCCGGCATTACCGGCCCTTTTTGAGCATCTTTTAATCCCATCTCAGACCTCCTGATTTATATCCAAACCATAACCCCAAAACAAGTATTAACAGAAAAAAAGAAGCTGCAGCAAAAGCAATCCATCCATAATCTGTAAACACAATTGCCCAGGGAATTAAAAAAGCTACCTCAACGTCGAAAATCAAAAATAGCACTGCAAATGCGTAATAGTTGATTGGGAAATATGTTTCTCGAGCATATCTTAAGGGATCAAGTCCACTTTCATACGGTATTTCTTTTTCCAGCTCTTTACGTCTGTAAGAAATCAGCCAGCCAAGAAATATAACCACAAAAGTCATTAAGCCTGCTATTAATATAAACACTATAATGGCAATTGAAGTATAGATGCCCGTCATGTCCCTCCCTAAATTAGCCGTAAATTGTAACAATTTTTACACAGTCAAGCAACAAATTAAATAAATCATTTTGAAAATTCGTCTTTGAAACGTTCTAATTCTATATATTTAAAACAAATTTCTGTAAATTCTGGAAAAATGTGATTTTATGAATACATAAAATGCAACGAAAAGGAAATAGAAGTTCAAGTACGGAGGATCAATAATTACCAGGGGGTTTATAACGATTTAAGAGTAATGCATTGGTGACCACTGACACAGAAGAAAGAGCCATCGCCATGCCCGCAAATTCAGGTCTTAAGTAACCGCTTGCAGCAACAGGAATGCCTATGACATTATAAATAAAAGCCCAGAAAAAGCCAGTCCAGACTTTTCTAATGGTTTTTTGGGACAGATCAATCGCTGTTAATACGTTTCTCACAGAGCCCTTCATCAAAACAATATCTGCCGATTCAATGGCAATATCTGTCCCTGAGCCTATAGCGATTCCAATATCTGCTTGAGCTAAAGCTACAGCATCATTGATCCCATCACCCACGAAAGCCACGATTTCTCCATTCTCCTGCAATTTCTTGACAACCCCTGCTTTTTCTTGAGGTGATACTTCAGCATATATTCTTTGTGGCTCGATTCCTGCTTCTTTTCCAATGCTCTCTGCCGTCACCTTATTATCACCGGTTACAAGATAGACCTTTATTCCACTCCTTGTAAGTAATCTCACTGTTTCTTTCGCATCTTCTTTTAATTTATCCTGAATAGCAATTGCTCCCACCAGTCTGTTATTGACAACCACACAGGATACTGTTTTCCCTTCCCTTTTTCTTTCCTCTATCATCTGGAGTAACGATCCGTTACTTTCCACATTATCATCAACTCTGGCTTCAGAAATTCCTTCCTTAAGAACCCCAACAAAATATGTGTCACCGTTAACATTACCTCTAACGCCTGCACCGGCTAATGCTTCAAAATGACTCACTTCGACTTTTTCCACTTCAGGAAAACGTTCTAATATTGAACTTGTAATTGCTTCTGCCAGCGGGTGCTCAGAAAGTAATTCAATTGAGTAAACCGCTTTTAAAATCTCAATGTTTTTACTCTCAGTCATATCTTCAAGAATCAGGTAGTCAGTTACTTCTGGCTTTCCTTCAGTTATTGTCCCGGTTTTGTCAAATATCAAAACTGTGATTTTTCCTGATTTTTCAAGTGCTTCACCTGATTTAACTAAAACTCCGTTTTCAGCTCCCTTCCCTGTTCCTACCATCACCGCAGTTGGAGTGGCCAGGCCAAGTGCGCAGGGACAAGCAATGACCAGTACAGAAACAGCCGTTAGCAAAGCTTTGACAAATGTTGAATCAAAGCCTAAATACCAAACAAAAAATGTCACAACCGCAACCATTACTACTGCCGGTACAAAATAAGCTGAAATGAGATCAGCTATTCTTTGAACTGACGGTTTTGAGGCCTGTGCCTGTTCTACTAACTTTACAATCTGAGACAGGACTGTTTCTTCTCCAACTCTCAAGATCCTTACTTTAATGCTCCCATTTTTGTTAACAGTTCCCCCGATAACTTCCGATCCGGGAGTTTTTTCAACCGGAATCGGTTCGCC
>CALIRS010000082.1 GCA_938042205.1 uncultured bacterium
GCCAATAATGATCCCTCGATCGAGATTGTCCGGGAGAACAAGAAGAAATCTTCAGCGAAGAATGAAGTTAAGTCGATCAAAGACATACCTAAGGCGTTTCCCATTGGTTCTGAGATTGTAGTCCAGATAACCAAGGCACAAATTGGAAGTAAAGGTCCTAGAACAACTACCAATTTATCCCTTCCAGGTCGTTTTTTAGTTTTGATGCCTTATGCAGGGCAGTGCGGCATTTCCCGAAAAATTGAAGATAAGGGGGAGCGGGCTCGGTTGAAGAGGATAATTGGTAACCTCTCGCTTCGGGAAGGTATGGGAGTAATCATTCGTACCGCGGGTCAAAATAAACCTGAACGTTTCTTTGATCGGGACTTGAATTTACTGAAAAAACAGTGGGACGAAATTGAGGCCAAGATGAAATCCCAAGATAGTCCTGCATTTCTTTATGAGGAACCTGATCTGATAGGCCTTACCGCTCGTGATTTTTTGACCGACGATGTTGATCGAGTTCAAGTTGATAAAAAAGATGATTATGACCGTCTGATTGAAACTATTCAATTGATCTCACCCAAGTCCAAATCAAAGGTTAGCTTCTTTGATGAAGAAATTCCAATATTTGAACGTTTTAATGTAGAGAGGCAAATCGAGCAGACATTCATGCGGCGTGTGCTTTTGCCTTCAGGTGGCGAGATTGTTATGGAAGAGACCGAAGCCTTGGTATCCATTGATGTGAACACGGGAAGCCATAAAGGCGATCGTAAAGATGGAAAGAATTTTATTCTTCAGGCTAACATCGAAGCCGCTATGGAAGTGGCCCGACAGATGCGATTACGAAACTTGGGCGGTTTGGTAATTGTCGATTTTATCGACATGAAGAATAAGAGCGACCAGCGGAAAGTTTATCAAAGAATGAAGTCCGCCATGTCAGATGATAAAGCAAAGCACAATATCCTCCCCATCTCTCAGTTGGGGATTATGCAAATCACCCGTCAGAGGCATGATGAAAGTAATTCTAGTGGTATATATGACCCTTGTCCTTATTGCAACGGTCGTGGAATCGTTAAATCTTCCAGAGCTGTCAGTATTGAAATTCAAAGAAAAATAAGTAATGCCATTAGTCGTTCCAAACTAGATGGTTCCTTGAGTGCGGGATTGAAGCTCAAGATTTATCTTCATCCAAACAATCTTCGCCGGCTACGAGGGCCAGACTCTAAGCTTATTGAAAGGATGGAAAAAAATTATAATCTCACACTAAACTTTGAGGCTGCTGAAACTTATCATGTTGAGAACTTTAAGGTCGTTGATGAGCAGACTGGCGAAGATATAAGGTAATTTTTCCAATGCAGAAAGTACTCGCGGCTTTCGATAAGTGTAAGGATTCTCTCACTGCTGGTGAATCCTGTGAGATTGCAAAAGATATCTTTGAGGAGATGTCTTTTGTTGTAGACACCGTTCCTTTGTCTGACGGCGGTGAAGGTTTTGTGGAGATTCTCACGCAACAAGCTTCGGGTGAATTAATTTTTGTAAAAGCGTCTGATGCCTTGGGAAAGGTAAAAGATGTATCTGTTGGTCTTTGTGAGTTGGAAAACCTGCCGGTTGCGACGAAAGAATTTCTAAATCTTACTCCGACCAAGGGTAAAATTGCGATTATAGAAATGGCAAGTGTTGTAGGTCTCGCAGATTTGCGGTTCGAAGAAAGAAATGCATGGAAAACTTCCACCTTGGGGATGGGGGAGGTTTTAGCTCATTGTGCTTCTTTGGAACTGGATGCAATCCTCATAGGTATTGGGGGAAGTGCCACTAATGATATGGGTCTTGGTTCGCTGGTTGGTCTTGGTTTAGAGTTACAGAGAGAAAACGGGGAAATAATCGACTTTCCCTGTCCCAAGGAATGGCACGACTTGGCAAAGATTAAGCTTAATCATCTACTAGATTTACCTCCTTTGAAAATAGCGTGTGATGTTCGTAATCCATTACTTGGACCGAACGGTGCTACTCACCAATACGGAAAGCAGAAAGGGTTGAATCAGGAAAGCCGTGAACGACTTGAATCAAAAATGGAGGAGATGGTTACAAAATTATCATCCCATTTTTCAAAAGCAGAAGAAAACTCTATTTTAGATGGCAGCGGAGCCGCAGGAGGAATTGGATATGGTTTAGGATTGGCGTATGATGTCTCACTTGTACCAGGGTTCGACTTAATTCGAATTTGGTTTGATTTAGATAACAAAATTAAGGACTGTGACTTTGTTTTTACTGGCGAAGGTAGATTTGATAAAACCTCTTTACAGGGGAAGGGTCCGTTTGAAGTTATCAGGCTCGCTAACATTCACTCAAAAAAATCATTCCTGATTGCTGGTTCAGTTGATTCGCAGGTTAAGGAAGATTGTCAGAATCAATTTTCAGATCTTCAAATTCATTCATTTAGTGACCCTGAACTTTCTCTTGAAGAGAACTTAAAAAAGGGTGGGGAATTGATGGCCAAAAAGTTAAAGAATGTTTTCTTTGATAATGAAAACCAGGATT
>CALIRS010000083.1 GCA_938042205.1 uncultured bacterium
TTCCTAAGAAAGAAGCTATCAGAACAGCCTCCATTTATATTGACAAGATGGGTCTTGAAGGTTTTGAAGAAGCTTACCCGAGAGAACTTTCACGGGGTATGAAACAAAGGGTTGGACTTGCTCGAGCCCTTGCCATTCAGCCTGAGCTCCTGTTAATGGATGAACCCTTTTCTAATCTTGATATCTTGTCTGCAAGGAACCTTCAGGAAGAAATACTTGACCTCTGGTATGACACTTCATCACCACCTCATTCTGTACTGATGGTAACGAATTCTATTGAGGAAGCAGTGTATATGAGTGACCGCATTATTCTCATTTCCGAAAGACCAGGGAAAACAATCGGGCAGGTAAAAATCGATCTAACAAGACCCAGAAAGATGAGGGACCGGCGTCTTCAATCTTTTGTGGATGAAATTTACGGGAGAATTCTATAAAATCTTTGCCTGGAGGGATGTTTTAATTTATGAAAGTTGAACCATTACCTCAAGCCACGGTAGGCGAAATCATAGGCCTGCTTGAGTTCCTCTCCGACATTAGCTCAAAGAAAGAAGATCTCTACGAACTGGCAGCCGACTTGAAAATGGATCTTGATGAGTTCTCAGCAATCGTCGATGCTTCCGAAATGCTCGGTTTTGTAAAAATTGATCAGGGAGACTTAATTCTCACTGAATTAGGAAGTAGATTTGTAAATTCTGATATTAATATCAGAAAGCAACTCTTTAAGAAGCAACTCAAAAAAATAAAGGTTTTTAGAGATATTCTCTCCCTGCTTAAAACCACCGGTAAGAACATGCTTGATAGAGAAGTCTGTCTGGAAGAACTCTCCACTCATATTCCTCCTGAATATGCAGAAAAGCTCCTTAATGTAGCTATTGACTGGGGAAGATTTGCTGAGCTGATCGGATATAACGCAGACGAAGAAGAAATCTACATTGACGAGGAATAACGCTAATTTTCTTTCACAAGTTTTTAGACAGAACCATGGTACTGTCTTCTCAAAAATAAACTTTTTAACTATTTGATAATACTTTTTTCCTATTCCCTCTCCTGAATCACCTCTTTATGATATTTTTCGAATTTCTTTAAAAGGAGGTGGTCTCGATGCCAGCCTGGTGTGCAGGTTGTTCAGCATGCAGTGGATGTTCACTAGCAGCAATATGGTGCGGCAGCCGTTATGCAGCTATTAACTCAGTCGCGGTTGCCAGTCTTACCGCCTGGTAGATTCTAAGTTAGACATTAAGAAATTACTCTGGGGAGGGGCAAATGGTACTTAGTCCAGACTCTAAAAAAAGCAATGATCATACAAATGACAGGGAGCTATCCACTTCATTACAATATCCTTATCTATCAACAAGCAGCCATATCCACTTAACGCCTGATCATGCCTGGTTATTGTATGAAACACAGACTAATCCTCACTGGAACTGGGGGCTTAGCAAACTCAGCCATTTAGAAGCTGAAGCGCTTCTTCTTTGTGATGGCACCCGAACCATTGATGAAATAGAAAGTTTCCTTGGAAAGAACTGGGAGAATAACGCTTCTCATTCACTTGATTCTTTCATTGAATCAATGAATTTTCAAGGTGTAATTTCGTTCTCAAAAAAGCCACTGTCTTTCCCAGCATATCCATCGAACGGAGGTAATAAAAACTTCTATGTCCCTCTCCACGTCCTTTTTGAACTTACAGATAGTTGTAACCAGTTTTGCAAGCATTGTTATAGAGAATCAGGGAAAGATAAGAGAAATTTCATTCACACCCAAAAGTTAATTGAGCTTATAACATCACTGTCCTCTTCAGGAACTCTTGTTTGTGAATTAACCGGAGGAGAGCCACTTCTTCACCCTGACTTTGAGCAAATAGCCTTATGCTCTGCTGAACATTTCGAGGTATTATCGATTATTACCAATGGATTTTTGATAAACGGTTATCTTGCAGATTTTATAGGTAGCCTGAAATATGAAGGTTGTGAGCTCCTCGTAAGTGTTACCTTGAACAGTTTTGATGAAAACTTTCATGACCGCTTTGCTGAAACACCTGGTTCTTTTCAAAGAGCCTGTGAAGCTATTAACCTCTTAGCATCTAACGATGTTCTGATTCGAGCGACAATGAATGTCATTCCTGAAAATGTTACTCATGTAGAAAAAACGTGCGACTTAGCACTAAGCATTGGAGCAGAAGCATTTGCTGCAGCTCTTATTATGCCCTTTGGAAGAGGTGTTAATTTTCTTGAAACTCAATTCTCAACTGAAGAGGTTGCTATATTTGAAAAGTCCCTGAAAAAGTTAACCCGAAAATATCCGGGTCAAATAATTACTATTCCGGAAACGGCTTTTGACTTTATTGACTCCCCTAATTGTGGAGCAGGCTCTCGAAGTCTAGTAGTTTCACCTGAAGGAAATGTTCGGCCCTGTGTCACTATTCCTGAGCAATATTCAACAGGTAATATTCTCTCCCAGGAGCTTGAAGAATGCTTATCAAATCCCCTAATGTCGATTTTTGAAAAAATTAAAGCGCCAGATGAAGAAAGTTGCGGAAGTTGTTCGTTTTTTGAATTCTGTCACAGGTGTTTCTGGCGAGCAATTATTGCTTCCCGCAACAAAGACCATTGTCCGTGGAAAGAATTGCATGCTCCGGATGTGCTAAAGACCGGTCTGGATAAAAATGAATTCATTCAGATAAAAGAGCTGTAGATGTAACTTTTTGACAATTTAACTGTATATATTTTAATGGAAGGAGGTACTATCTTAAATGAGTATCCCAAAGTTAAAAATACTAAGTATTGATATTACCGGGAAATGCAACTGTTCATGTACTCACTGCGGGCAGGAATTCAAAATGAGCGAACTTGGAAGAGAAGAAATTAAGGAAATGGTAAAAGAAGCAAAAAAGTTGGGCTTAACAGATGTAATAATTTCAGGTGGGGAACCTTTTTATCATCCAGACATATTTGGCATCCTCGAAGATCTTTATGATGAAAAAGTTTATGTTTCCATTCTGACAAACGGGATGCTGATTGATGAAAATGATGTCAATTTTTTAACAAGTCTGCCAAATCTGACTTATTTAAGAATAAGTATAGAAAGTTTAAATCCCCAGAAACTCGATACCATCAGAAATGCTGGAGATTGCTTCTCAAAAATAATTAAGGCACTCAGCTTACTCAGGAAAAGTCGAATTCCATTCGGTACCTCAATGACTGTAGGCTCTTACAATCTTGATGAAACCAATGAATTTATCGAATTCAGCATCCTGGAAAAAGCTAACTTTATCAGGCTCTCTCCTTTGATTCGAAAAAATGATGGCTTTGTCCGCTCTAACAACGGTAGTTTTCAATATTTTTCTGAAGTCAAACCTGCTGACATTGCTTTTGAACTTGCGTGCTCTATCGCCAACTATAGCGATAATTTTTATTCTGGTTTTCTCCCAGTG
>CALIRS010000084.1 GCA_938042205.1 uncultured bacterium
CCGAGTTCTACTGTGGCGGAAAATTCCCCTACCTGCTTTATCTGTGTAGCAAAATGAATTTGTTTCTTATCAAGTTTTATCCCATGCTGGTTTAAAAGAGCATTAGCTACTTCCTTTTGAGTAACCGCTCCAAAAAGCTTGCCCATTTCTCCAGCTTTCTTTTTGAGGACTATTTCAGTGTTTTTCAGAAGCTCTGCAAGTTTCCTTAATTCTTCCTCATGTTTTTTCTTTTTCTTTTCGGAACTGGCGATTTTTTGCTGATATTCATTGATAATTTCGGGAGTCGCTTTAATCGCCAGTTTTTTTCTGAAAAGAAAGTTGTTAGCATATCCTTGTGAAACTTCCTTGATTTCACCTTTCTTACCAAGTCCTTCGACGTTTTCGATAAGAAATACCTTAATCTTCATATGTGATATTTTAGGTTACTCTTCTTTCAGTATGCGAGAAAGTTTTTCAATTTCTACTTTGTTTTCCGGAAAACTGAGAAGCTTAACTTGATATTCTGATGGTAATTTTTCTGCCTGCAAAATCTCTGTCGTTTTCAGGTTTAGTCTGGATACAGGGATCTCTGAAGCCTGTTTTGTGGTCATAGGGAACAAAAGCATTAGCTGACATTTATCTGTTCGAGCAACAACATCACTGAACCGGGTGTCTTTGGAAATAGATAAAGCCAGCTTCCTTAAAATTGGGGGTAGTTCATCATCCGGGATATCTTTAGACAAAACGTCAAAGTCATAAATTGCCAGTGAAAATTGGGAGCCATAACGTACCGCACGGTAGATTTCTTCCTCCAGTTTTTTCTGAAAAAAGTTTTTATTATAAACGCCTGATTCTGGATCTACTAACAGGTATTTATCAGGCTGTGAAGAGCGGATTGTCTCTGAACCGATCTTTTCTGACTTGCGAATAAGTGCTATAAGGAGAATTATTATCACGATCAATAAAGCGCTGATTACAAAAAAAACCACGATCAAGTTTGGAGCCATCTGAACCCCCAAGGATCTTATTGAATTATAAAATGATACTACGATGATTAGTTATCGTAGAAATAGATTGACTACCTCGATATATATGGAAGAAGAGCCATCTCTCTGGCTCTTTTGATTGCTGTCGCCAGTTTTCTTTGATGTTTAGCACATGTGCCAGTAGCCCGACGACTTCTAATTTTGGCTTTGTCAGAGATAAACCTTTTTAAGAGATCAATATCTTTATAGTCAATAGGTGCGTTTTCCTTACAAAAGTAGCAAACTTTCTTTTTTCTTCTCCAGCCATCCATCAACTTTCACCACCTTCAAATACAAAATCGTTTAGCTCATCATCAAGGTCACCGTTTAAGACATGCAGCGGTTCGGTAGTCTCATCAGGTTCTTTAACAGGAGTTTCGATGTGGTTATCACCTTGAGCCACTTCTCCTGAAACTGACCTTGTGGCTCTATCTAAGAATTGGATATTTTGAGCCTCTACTTCAAGCTTCGAGTTTATTTTTCCGTCTTGACCTTGCCAGCTATATTGTCGAAGTGAACCATCAACAGCAATTCTTGCACCCTTCCTGAGCATTTGCTGACAGAGTTCAGCCAATTTTCTCCAGGCAACTACGTCTATAAAACTTGCTTGAGGCTCACCTTCTCTCGTAGGCCGCCTGTTGACAGCGATGCGAAGTCTGGCGAGTATTATACCGTCGGGAGTAGTTCTGATTTCAGGATCCCGAACCAGCCTTCCTACCAGTATTACCTTATTAATATCCATATTTCATCATCTTCCATTCCTTCAGTTATATTTCTAAATATTTATCTTCTTACTATTAGATATCTGATGATGTCATCGCTTAAATGAAGTCGCCTCTCGATTTCTTTCAAGTGCTTTGTAGTTGTTTTGAAATCAATTATATAATAGTATCCTTCTTCGAAATCATCGATTTTGTAGGCTAACTTCTTTTTGCCCCATTTCGTGGTATTTTCTACCTCGCCATCTTTTTTAATCAGATCATTAAAAGTCTTTAAAATTTTTTCAGCGTCTTCCTTTGAAAGACGAGGCTGCACTATGAACATCACTTCATAAGAACCCAACTAATTAACACCTCCCTTCGGACTCGTGGCCCCCGCCTTTATCAACGGGAGCAGGGAATCGAATGGCGATTATATCAACACTTTACGCAAAGCTCAATGAGAAAAGCAGTATTTTAATGCTTTGATCCCAGCCTTTCTTTTTGAAAGCATCCTGAATAGGGCTGGCATTATGCAGGATAATAGCAATATGATCACCCCATTTATGAAATTGTTAATATTGCTCTTTTTACTAAGCAAAAAGGGCCTTTCTTTATTAAGAGATTCACTGGAGAAGTTTTTATTTTTAGAAAACAAACGGCTCGCTTTTCTCTCCTTCTTGCTTCCTGCACTTTCAGGCTCGTATTTAATTTTCGAAATCTTTTCTTTAAGATTTGTAATTTGAATACTCTCTGCTTTTTCAGGTTTTTGATAGTTCGCAAGCGTTTTTTCTTCCGCGGGGCGGGGGCTATCCTCTTTAAACTGACAGTGAAAATTGACGCCCGTGCGCGACTCATCAACAGAAGTAACCAAAATTCCAGAATCCAGTGCTTTAGAAGATTTTTTAGTTTCTCTGGATGTGTCTATTTGCTTTCTAACATCGATTTCTAATTTGGAGGCATGTTCTTTTATGACAGAAATTTTTGGCTGACTGTCAGGTAATGACGCTGGCAGATCAAAAATGCTATTTTCCCGGTATGCGATTTCTGGAGTGTTATTCAAAACTACCTGTTCATAGGCTGCTAAATCTCTTTTTTCTGTGGGAGTGATTATTGTAAAAGTGGGAAGGAATGGCAAGGGATCAATATAATTTCCCTGTGGATCGATGAGGCCGAGATGGATGTGAGGCTCGGAGGATGATCTATCACCGAAAAAAGCAACTGTCCCGATTTTGGCTCCTGGTTCGATAAACATTTCCTTTTTTACAAATATTTTTTCAAGTTGCAGAAGTGTCACCCGGTACCCTGAAGGCGTTAAAATAGAAATCGTTCCTCCCCCGGCAGGGGTAAATCCTGTAAAGAAGACCTTACCTCTAACAGGTGAAATTACTGTAGTACCCGGCTCAGCAGAGATGTCTATGCCATGGTGAATTTTTGGACTCTGAAAATTATTTTCACCAAAACTCAATATCACTTCGCCGTTTACAGGCCAATGCTCGAGCTGAATTTCATTGCTTAATCCGGTAGAAACTCCATGCGGACTCCATAAGAAAATGCTTGATAGAATGCTCAGGGTTAAAAGAATTTTCCTAAGTTTCATGATACAAACGCCCCTTCATGAATTAGTGTTTAAATTCTTGCGCAGAAAGGAAAGTTTAAAAATAGGAACTATCTACCAGCAACCATGATTTTTCTACTATTTATATTTATTTGTCAGGAGGTGAATTTAAAAGTAATCACGTCACCATCATTAACGATATACTCGCGTCCTTCAATTAAAACCTTCCCCTGTTCACGAGCAACCACTCGGGATCCAGCATTAACCAGATCTTCCCAGAACACAACCTCCGCTTTGATAAAACCCTTTGCCATGTCAGTATGAACTCTGGCGGCTGCATCCACCGCAGTTGCGCCTTTTTTCAGCTCCCAGGCGCGACATTCTTTGGATTCCGTAGTGAAGAAACTAATGAGCCCTGAAAGCCTGTATGCTTCTCTCGCAACAGCTTTAACGGTAAATTCAGATATTCCAAATGATTCAGCAAGTTCTTTTCTTTCAGTTTCATCTTCAATCTCCTTCAACTCCATTTCAGTTTTTGCAGCTGAAAGAAGAGCCGCAGCATGGTGTTCTCGAGCTAAATTCTCAACTTCAAAAAATAGCTCTTTTGACTTTTCTGAAGCAGGGTCCTCAACATTTAACACAAAAAGAGCAGGTTTAGCAGTAATTAAGTCGTTAAAAAAAATTTTTTTAAGTTGGTATTCACTTTCTTCTAAAAGATATAAAGGCTTGAAACTTTCAAGCCAGGCTTTTGCTTCTTCAAGAGCATTTAATTCCTGAATTTCATCTTTGTCTCCTGCCCTGACTCTTTTTTTAACTTTTTCCAGGCGCCTTTCGATTATTTCAAGGTCAGAAAGAATAAATTCAATAATTACTGTTTGGGCGTCTCGTATAGGTACTGGTTCTCCTTCTGTTTCCAGGTAAAATCCTCTCAGAGTATGAACGATTACGTCTACTCCCCGGATAGCGGAAAGAAATTGATTACCAAGACCCTCTCCTTTACTTGCCCCTTCAATCAAACCTGCCACATCCACAAATTTAATTGTAGCTGGAACAACTTTTTCTGCGTGTTCAACTTCTGCTACTTTAAAAAGTCTTTCATCTTGAATGTGGGCGATACCAATGTTTGGATCAACTGTAGTAAATCGGTAAGCATTACAGCGTGCATGAGCTCCTGTGAGAGCGTTAAAAAGTGTAGTTTTACCAGCGTTTGGCACTCCCGCGATTCCTGCCTGCAACAAACTTACCTCGAAAAGTAATAGATAGATTGTACTATACCGTATAACTTTCTTATCTGAAGGATGGAAAAATATATTTTACCTATGGACTTAAAAAATTAAACGAAATTCTAAAAAAATTATAAAACTTTTAAAGTCACTAACCGTGCAGGCCGATACCAGTTAACAATTTAGTGTGAAATATGTAACGTAAGTTACATAAAAACTTGAAACTTAAACATTTTTTGGTTAGAGGAGGAAAACATGAAAATAGGGCTTTTTTTGTCCGAATGTGGTGAGATGGTTAGCAAAACAATTGATCTTGAAGCGGTTGCCAAAAAGTTCAACCATCTTTCGACAGTCTCAATTTATAAAGATTTTTATGCTCCAGAAAATACAGTTGACATTCTAAATCAAATTAGAAATAAAAATCTGGACGCTGTAATATTAGCAGGTGAATCCTGGTCGTATTATCAGAAGACATTAAACGGCAAATTTCTTATAAGGCGTATTGAAAGTGAAGGTATTGATCCCAACCGCATCGCTTTCGCAAACCTTAAAGAACAAATAGCTTTACCGCATCAAAGGGATCCAAAAAGTGCTACTGAAAAGGCAATACTCATGATAAGAGTAGAACTCGAGCGAGTTAAACGACTGCCTTCAGTAGAATTAATAGAAGTAGCTCCACGACCCTCGGTGGCAATTCTGGGAACTACAATCGGTGCTTTAATATCTGCACAACTTCTCCTGGAACAGGGTTTCAAAGTTCACCTCTTTAATCTGGAGGGCGGAGATCATTACCTTGGTGAAGACAGGGACAAACTGGCGCCGACTATTTCTTACGTTGAAACACACCCCGATTTTAAGAAATATGGCAATGT